>JAQVFD010000095.1 GCA_028697435.1 Clostridiaceae bacterium | reverse complement strand
AAGTAGAATCTATAAAAGAGCTTATAGAATCCATAGAGGCCGGAGCTGACATTGTTATGCTGGATAATATGACACTGGATATGATGAAGGAGGCTGTAAGCATTGCAGGAGGGAAAGTATTGCTGGAGGCCTCAGGGAATATTACAATCGGGGGAGAAAAAAGCGTCAGAGCAGTTGCAGAAACCGGGGTAGATATTATATCTGCAGGTGCACTGACGAATTCTGTAAATGCAATGGATATAAGTCTAAGATTTTTGTAAGAAATCAGCCTTGGAATAGTTTGCCTTTTATATGGCAGACTATTCCAGGGCTATTATTTTTATTCTTTTTTCTGAGGTTTCAATATGATAAAATAATAGTGAAATTAATGAGTGATTGGGGTGATATATTGAGCAATGTATACAGTATTACGTCAATAATACTTGCTGCCGGTGAAGGAAAGCGGATGCACTCTAAAGTACCTAAAGTGTTACACAAGGTATGCGGGAAACCTATGGTAGAGCATGTCATTAACTGCGCCAGGGAGATTTCCGGTGAGGAGCCAATTGTGGTGATAGGACACGGAGCGGAACAGGTTCGCAAAGAAATTAGCGGCGTTAGGTATGTTATGCAGGAGAATCAGCTTGGTACCGGTCATGCGGTTATGCAGGCAGAAAAGTATATAATTGACGGCGACATACTTATACTATATGGAGATACACCACTGCTTAGATCCGAGGTCCTTATGGAAATGTATGGAATGCACAGGGATGAGGGCTGCAGTGCTACAATACTGACTTCTGACATGGAGGACCCAACAGGATACGGCAGAATAGTCAGAACCGGGGATAAGCTTGTAGAAGCAATTGTAGAGGATAAGGATGCGGACAGCGATACAAAGCGGATAAAAGAAATCAATTCCGGAATTTATTTCTTTAATGGCAAAGAACTTAAAGGGGCTTTGAGAAATTTGAAAAATGACAATACTCAGGGAGAATACTATCTTACTGATGTCATTGGAATAATGAGAAGAAAAGGTCTTAAGATCGGTGCTTTTAAAACCAATAATACCGAAGATATCATGGGGATAAATAACAGATATCAGCTTAGTACGGCCAACAAAATAATGCAAAGCCGGATAACAAAGAAACTTATGCTGGACGGAGTAACAATAATTGATCCGGACAGCACATATATTGAGCCTTCCGTAATAGTTGAGAAGGATGTTACAATAAACCCCGGCTGTATACTTGAGGGAGATACGGTGATACAGGAAGACTCTGTGATAGGTCCTTATACAAGGATTAAAGACGGGAAAATAGGCAGGGGAGTAAGCATACAGAATTCTGTAGTGCTGGAAAGCTCTATAGGAGAAGGCACTTCCGTCGGACCTTATTCATATATAAGACCCGGTAATAAAATCGGAAAGCATGCACGGATCGGTGACTTTGTTGAAATGAAAAACTCCAACTTTGGTGACAATTCTAAAGCTTCACACTTAACTTACGTAGGTGACGGTGATGTCGGCAATAATGTAAATCTTGGGTGTGGAGTTGTATTTGTCAACTATGACGGGAAGAACAAATATAGGACATATATAGGTGATAACTCATTTGTTGGGTGTAATGTCAACTTGATTGCACCGGTAAGGGTAAATGAAAACACATATGTCGCAGCGGGTACAACAGTAACAAAAGATGTGCCTAAGGACAGTTTAGCTATTGGTAGAGCAAAGCAGGATAATAAAGAGGGATGGGTCACTGAAAGAAAAAATAAATAATATTTTGGGAGGTTTCTGTTGAAATGAATGTACATGGGAAGAGCATTAAAGTCCTACATTGTAATGCCAATAAAGACTTGGCAAAGGATATAGCCTTTAATCTCGGCATACCTGTAGGCGATGCTCAGGTAAATACTTTCAGTAATGGGGAGATAGGAGTAAGCATAAATGAATCTATCAGAGGCGCTGATGTATTTGTAGTTCAGTCCACATGCGCTCCGGTAAATGAAAATCTTATGGAGCTGTTAATAATGATAGATGCATTAAAGAGGGCTTCTGCAGGAAGAATCAATGCTGTAATACCATTTTACGGGTATGCAAGGCAGGATAGGAAGTCCAAATCCAGGGAACCGATTACTGCAAAGTTGGTTGCCAATCTAATAGAAGCCGCAGGAGCTGACAGGGTAATCACAATGGATCTTCATGCTCCGCAGATTCAAGGTTTTTTTGACATCCCCGTGGATCATCTGTATGCTGCACCTCTTATTGTCAACTATTTCATTAACAAAAAGCTTGATGATATAGTTGTTGTTTCTCCGGATGTAGGAGGAGTCACAAGGGCAAGGGCTCTTGCCACTAAGCTTGATGCTCCTTTGGCAATAATTGATAAGAGGCGGCCTAAGCCAAATGTTTCGGAAGTTATGAATATTATAGGAGATATTGCGGATAAGGATTGTATTATAATTGACGATATGGTAGATACAGCAGGTTCAGTTGTGAATGCTGCAAAGGTCCTGAAAGATATGGGGGCAAAAGAAATATATGTTGCATGTACACATCCCGTACTGTCGGGACCTGCATTTGAACGTATCCGGGATTCTCTGATAAAGGAGCTTATTGTTGCAAATACGATACCTATTCCGGCCGGAAAGCCGGCAGACAAGATAAAAGTATTGTCTGTTGCACCATTGTTTGCCGAAGCCATAAAGAGAATATATGAAGGGTTGTCTTTGAGCAAGTTGTTCGACTAAAAAAGAGTTATACCAAGCAATGTGGAGGTTATTATGTATTTGATTGTTGGTCTGGGAAATCCGGGAGACAAATATAGATATACGAAACATAATGTGGGATTCATGGTACTGGATTATTTTGCCTCTGCCCATAATATTAAAATAAGCAGGATTAAGCATAAAGCATTATTAGGGGAAGGATTAATCGGAGAGGATAAGGTAGTGCTTGCGAAGCCCCAGACTTATATGAACCTGAGCGGCGAGAGTGTATTTGACCTTGTACAATGGTATAAGTGTGACATATCCAAGCTTATAGTGGTATATGATGATGTAGACATAGATGTGGGACGAATAAGAATAAGACCTGAAGGAAGCTCAGGCACCCACAATGGAATGAAGTCAATAGTATATTTACTCCAAACGGACCAGTTCCCAAGGATCAGAATCGGCATTGGGAAACAGCCGGACTTTATGGATCTGGGCGATTATGTATTAAGCAGATTTTCAGATGAAGAAATACCCTTGATGGAAGAAGCCGTCAAGAATTCGTCTTTAGCGATAGAGGATATTATTAAAAACGGAATAAACTCCGCGATGAACCGGTATAATAGGGAAAAATGAAGGCAATGCATGTGGGCACTGACCCTGGAGGTGATAACTTGAGTATTGATAACATGCTTAAGCCCCTTTTTGAAATGGAAGAGTTCAATGAATTGCTTTCATATCTTCAAATAGATTTAAACACAGTAGAGATTTATGGTATTTCCGATACCCAAAAGGCTGCCGTAGCTGCATTTGTGTGCAGGCATCTTGGAAAGCCCTGTCTTTTCATAACGCATAATGACTTACTTTCCAGGAAGATTTATGAAGACATATCCTTTTTTGATCAGGATATGGCAGTTTTAATGCCCGGCAGGGAATTGGTGTTCCATAGGATTGATGCCAGAAGCAATGAGATTCTGCAGAACCGTCTAAAAGCATATGATGATATTATAAGCGGAAAAAACGGCATAGTCTGTACTTCTATAGAGGCACTGCTCACCAAGACAGTGTCTCCTAAGCTTTTTGAGTCAATGGTCAGGGAACTTTCCTTAGGGGAAATACTTTCATTGGACGAGATCAGAGAATATTTTATAAAGGCAGGATATGAGCGTATTGATATGGTAGAGGGAAGAGGACAGTTTTCCATAAGAGGAGGAATAATTGACTTCTTTTCTCCCATACATCAGAATGCTGTCAGGATTGAATTGTTTGATGATGAAATCGATTCGATTCGATACTTTGACGTGTTAACACAACGTTCCATAAGTAAAGTAAAAAAAATCAGAATTACACCTGCCAGAGAATTCATAATTACAGAGGAGGAATTCCTTGAGGGTGCAGAAAATCTTCAGTCAGAGCTTTCCACAAGACTTGGGACCTCAGGAAATGATCGCAAGAAGAGAACCTCTGATATCAGGGTAAGGGAAATGATATCGGAAGATATAGAAAAGATGAGACAGGGTATTTATTTTCAGGGTATTGAAAAGTATTCGCCATATTTTTCAGATAAGAATTACAGTCTTATAGATTACATGGGGGACTGTATTATTTTCATTGATGAACCCAACAGGATAAAACAGCGCTATGAGGTTTTGGGACTTGAATTCAGGGAACATTTTAATCAGCTTCTTGAGAATGGAGAGGTTTTATCGGGACAATTTGATTCATTGTTTACTTATGAGGATCTGATTTTAAGGATGCAGAATAAGAAAACAGTCTGTTTAGAATCATTATTTAAGAGCAACAGTGATTTTATTCCGCAGAAAAGTATAAATATTGTAAGTCGCTCAATGCACCCTTTCCATGGCAAGCTATCCATGCTTATGGAAGAGATAGATGCATGGAAAAAACATAAATATAGGGTTCTTATACTTTCAGGCTCAAAGGATAGGGGTATGAGGCTGGCTTCAGACTTGAGAGACAGAGATATTGATGCAGTGTATAAAGACGAACTTGATGTTGAGCTAAAGGAAGGACATGTTATTATACTTCCGGGAATATTAAACGGCGGATTTGATTTTCCATCGATAAAATATGCTGTTATCAGTGATAGGGAGCCCTTCGGCTCAAAGCATAAGAAGGTTGAAAAGAAAAAAGGTAAAGTTATAAACGTTTTTACAGATCTCAAGGTGGGAGACTTTGTTGTTCACGAGAATCATGGTATAGGACAGTACATTGGCATAGAGAAACTTAAGATAGACAACACTACAAGAGACTATTTGCATATCAGGTATTCGGGGAATGATAAGCTTTATATACCCACGGACCAGCTGGATATGATTCAGAAATATATCGGAGCTGAGGATAAGGGCCCTAAACTGAACAGATTAGGCGGAACAGAGTGGGTGAAGGTAAAGGCAAAAGCCAAGAAAGCTATAGAGGCTATGGCAATGGATCTGTTGAAGCTTTATGCGGAAAGGCAGCAGGCAACAGGCTTTGCATTTTCAGAAGATACCAGGTGGCAAAAAGAGTTTGAAGACATGTTTCAGTATCAGGAAACTCAGGATCAATTGAAGTGTATTGAAGAAATCAAGAAGAACATGGAAGAACACCGGGTTATGGATAGATTGCTATGCGGAGATGTAGGATATGGCAAGACCGAGGTTGCACTCAGGGCGGTGTTTAAGTGCGTAATGGATAACAAGCAGGTAGCTATTCTCGTACCTACGACAATATTGGCACAGCAGCATTATAACACTTGCATCCAAAGGTTTGCCAACTTCCCTGTAAATATAGATGTTTTATCCAGATTCAAGACTCATGCTGAGCAAAGTAAGATAGTTTCAAATATTAAGAATGGCAATGTTGATATAATAATCGGAACCCACAGGCTTTTGCAAAACGATTTGGAATTCAGAGACTTGGGGCTCTTGATAATTGATGAAGAGCAGAGATTTGGTGTGACGCACAAGGAAAAGATAAAAAACTTGAAAAAAGACGTAGATGTTTTGACTCTCACTGCAACGCCCATACCGAGGACACTGCACATGTCCCTTATAGGAATAAGAGATATTAGTATAATTGAGGAACCTCCGGAAGAAAGGTATCCCGTTCAAACCTATGTAATGGAGCATAATGAGGAGGTTATCATAGAAGCAATTACTAAAGAAATAGCAAGAGGCGGGCAGATATATTATCTGCACAACCGTGTAAGAAGCATACAGAAGATTGCAGCAAAGCTAAAAGCGATGGTACCTGAGGCAAGAGTGGCAGTAGCCCATGGGCAAATGGAAGAGAAGATTCTTGAAGACACTATGCTGGATTTTTATAATAATGAATATGATGTGCTGGTCTGTACCACTATTATAGAAGCAGGCTTGGATATTCCCAATGTAAACACCATAATAATAAGTGATTCAGACAAAATGGGTTTATCACAGCTTTATCAGCTAAGAGGCAGGGTTGGGCGATCTAATAGGCTTGCCTACGCATATCTGACATATCAGAAGGATAAGGTGCTGAACGAAGTTGCGGAAAAGCGGCTTCAGGCAATAAGGGAATTCACCGAATTCGGCTCCGGCTTTAAAATAGCAATGCGGGACTTGGAAATCAGGGGGACCGGCAACTTGCTGGGCAGAGAACAGCATGGTCATTTAGAAGCCATAGGCTATGACTTATATATAAAGCTTCTGGAGGATACCGTAAAGGAGATTAAGGGGGAAGAAGTCACTGAAACCGTTGATACATCAATAGAGTTAAATATCAGCGCATTTATTCCGGAAACCTATATTTCAGATGAGAATCAAAAAATAGAGATTTATAAGAAAATTGCATACATTGGAGGTCAGGAGGACATATATGATATTGAAGAGGAGATAGAGGATAGATTTGGTGATTTACCGAAGGTAGTCAGAAACTTGTTGGATATATCTTATATAAAACATTTGGCTAGGAATTGCAATATAGTATCCATAGCTCAAAAGAAAAACAATATAATAGTAAAGTTCAGTACTGATAGAAGCATTAAGCCCGAGACAGCCATAAGGGTATCAGGTGAATATATTGACAGGCTGCTTTTTACTGCAAGCGGGCAGCCATACTTTACTATAAGGATTGATGAGGATAAGCCGGATGAGTATATTAAGTTTTTAAAAGAATTCTTAGGAAAAATTAGTAGTTTTCAGAATGGCTGATATGGGGTATAATTAACATTGACTAAAAATTAGTAGGGGAGCGATGTAAATTGGTTAATAAAGGATACAGATTTCTTCTGGTATCTTTTGCGTTCATATTGCTGACAGTATCTTTGACTGCTTGCAATATGGTCAGAGTGAATCCGGAAGTTGATAATAAGACTGTTGTTGCAAAGATTTTCGGTGAAGAGATAAAAAAAGAAGAATTCAACAAAATGTTTGATATATTCAAGACTCAGTATGAACAACAGTTTGGTACAGAGGTATGGGATCAGGAGGTAGAAGGAAGAAAATTCGGTGATGTTGCCAGAGAAAAGCTTTTAGATATGCTGATAGATGAAAAACTTCAAATGAAAAGAGCTGCAGAGCTTGGAATTGTAGTTACCGATGACGAAGTGAACGCAGAAATAGAAAATGCCAGGAAGTACTTCGACTCAGAGGAAAAATTCAATGAATTTTTAAAGGGGCAAAATATGGATCTCGAGTATTTTAAGGAGTCGGTGAGAAGGGAGTATAC
>JAQVFD010000094.1 GCA_028697435.1 Clostridiaceae bacterium | reverse complement strand
AAATGGTCCTTCGCCGTCAAGAGCATTGTGTACATCTACTACTCTGCCTTTTCTATGTGCTCCAACTGATATTCCGCCTCCCATATGGGCTATAATCAGATTCAAATCCTCATATTTACTGTTAAGATCTGCAGCCGCTCTTCTGCCTACTGCTTTCTGATTCAGTGCATGAAATAAGCTCAGCCGTTCAATTTCCGGCATTCCTGAAATCCTGGCTATTTCATCCATTTCATCCACCACAACAGGGTCTACAATAAATGCCGGTATACTAAGCTGGGAGGCAATCTCATGAGCAATTATCGCTCCAAGATTTGATGCATGCTGTCCCATGGGTTTGTACTTGATATCCTCAAGCATTTTTGAATTTACTTCGTAAGTACCGCCTGCCATGGGTTTCAACAATCCGCCTCTTCCAACAACGGCACTTAGTTTGCTGATATTTATTCCATTGGAATTCAATGTGTCAAGTATTACATTCTTTCTGAATTCATATTGCTCAAAAATTGTTGCATAGGGAGCGAGCTCCTCGTTTGAGTGCCTCAATGTCTGTTCTAAAACAGGCTTTTCATTGTCAAAAATTGCAATCTTAGTTGAGGTAGAACCCGGATTAATAATCAACAGTCGGAATATCTCTTGCATATCATAATTACCTCCTAAATTTTCGAAACACATTTAATGCATTCTCTTCTCATATCTATACACTTGCCATAAGTACCGCTATGGCGATAGAATTCAACTTGGCCGCATCGGAATCAGATCGGGAGGTCATTACTACAGGAGCCTTTGCTCCAAGCAGTATTCCAGCAACCATTGCTCCCGCATAATATACCATTGATTTGTACAGCACATTTCCTACTTCGATATAGGGAACCAGCAAAACATCAGCATATCCTGCCACAGGATGGGTTACTCCTTTGTGTTTAGCCGCTTCAACAGATATTGCATTATCCAGAGCAAAAGGTCCTCCTACAATACAACCCTTTAGCTCTCCTGTTTCATTCATTTTTACCAGTTCTGCCGCATCAACGGTAGCCTGCATTTTAGGATTAACCTTCTCAATGGCTGCCAGCACCGCAACCTTTGGATTATAATTACCCAATGCATTGGTAACCGGTATGATATTTTCAATTATCTGTTTCTTCTGAGCAAGGTCAGGAGACAATATCATCGCCGGATCTGTCACATAGAAAAGTCTGTCAAATCCCGGCACCTCAAACACTGCAGCATGGGAAAGAATATTCCCTGTTCTCAGTCCAATATTTTCATCCAAAACCGCCTTAAGTACAATGGCTGTATCAACAATTCCTTTCATCAGAATATCGGATTTACCGGTGGAAACCATTTCTACTGCTTTTCTGCTCGCTTCAGTCTTATCCTTGATATCTATTACTTCATAACTGCCGATATCTATGCCACATTCTTCAGAAGCTTTTATAATTTCGTCCTTATCGCCGATAAGTATGGCTTCTGCAATACCATATTTTTTTGCCGCATTTACTGCACTCAAAACATCTGCACCCTGAGCTACTGCAACAGCGATAGTTTTTGGTCCCTTCGCCTTGGCAGTCTCAACAATCTCTTTAAAGGTTTTTATCAACTATTCCACCTCTTCCTCATATATCTTAGCTTTCTCCACACCTTTGAGTGCTCGTAAAGCACCTTCCGCCAGGGACTTCATTTCATCTTCTCCCGGATATATTAGAATAGGTCCTATAAACTCTACTCTTTTGATTATTTTCTTGCATAACAGGTCTGAATATGCGAGACCTCCGGTAAGTATGACAGCGTCAATCTTACCATTAATTACTGTGGCCATTGCGCCTATCTCTTTGGCTATCTGATATGCCATAGCATCAAAAATGAGGGCTGCCTTTTCATCTCCGGACTCAATCATCTTAACTACATCTCTTGCATCATTAGTCCCCAGGTACCCGACAAGACCTGCACTTCCTACAGTCTTCTTTCTCATCTCTGCTTGTGTGAATTTGCCGGAAAAACACATTTTCACTATATCACCTACAGGAAGTCCACCTGCCCTTTCGGGAGAAAAAGGACCTGCATCGTTAGCACCGTTTACATCAATTATCTTTCCTTTCCTGACGGGTGAAACAGATATCCCCCCACCAAGATGTGCGATTATAAAATTAACATCGTCGAATTCCTTGCCCATATCCTTTGCAGCTCTTCTGCCGACGGCTTTTATATTCAAAGCATGTCCCAGAGCCGGTCTTTTAAGTTCAGGCATTCCCGAAATCCTCGCAATATCATCCAGTTCATCAGTGGCTACCGAATCGACAATATATGCGGGAATACCTTCTGTATCTGCTATGCCCTTGGCAATTATCGCGCCAAGATTTGACGCATGTTCACCCTGCACTGCATTTCTCAGATCTTCTATTATTGCATCAGTAACAATATAAGTGCCCCCGGGCATCGGTTTCAGCAATCCGCCTCTACCGACAACCGCTGCCAAACTACCTGTACTTATACCTGATTCTTTTAACCAATCAAGTATCATATTTTGCCTGTACTCATATTGGTCGATTATATTTTCGTACTTGGATATTTCTTCCGCAGAATGGCTGAGATTTTTTTGGAGTATATTCTCCTCTTCTTTGAAAACCGCTACTTTTGTTGAAGTTGAACCGGGATTTATTGACAAAATGTATTCTCTCACCACAGATTCATCGCTCCTCATATAGATTCCTTATTCCATAGTTTTATCTTATATAATTAAGCAAATAGTATGCCAAAAAAGTTGTTGAATAAGATAAAAACCTGTCTATTAGTTTATGTCAACTAAAAGACAGGCTACATACATTCGTAATACTTATATCTTTCTTGGGAAAAAAATATGAATTGAAGCTTAAAAATTTTGAATTGTTGAAAAATTCAATATTTGCACGAAATTGCATGCAATTATCTGCAAGAAAATCATTATTTTGCATAAACTTGCACGATTTTATTCAAGGTCATATCTTTCAAGCTTATAATAAAGACACCTCAAGGATATATTCATATGCTTCGCCGCTTTAGTCTTATTATTGCCACATTCCGTCATAACCTTTGCAATGTGCTCTTTTTCAGCCTTTTCCACTATGCTGTTTAAACCCATTGATATATCTTCCCGGTTTTCCCTTTGGGCATCATTATTGTCCCCGGTTTCCAAAAACTTTTCAAGCTTGGGCAAGTGATTGGTTTGTATAGCAGTATCGTTTGCTTTCATATTGATTATTGCACGACCTATAAAATTATCCAATTCTCTTACATTTCCCGGCCAATCATATTTCTTTAATTTCTCTACAGCTTCGGATGTTATATCCCGAACATTGCGTCCGTATTGCTGATTAAACTTTTTTATGAAGAATATTGATAAATCATATATATCACCTTTTCGAAGTCTTAAAGGGGGAATCAAAATCGGCAGCACGTTGAGCCTATAATACAGGTCCGCTCTGAATCTACCTTTTTCAATGGCCTCTTCTAAGTCAATATTTGTTGCTGTAATTATTCTTACATCAATATTTTTCGGCTTTGTACCGCCTACCCTCACTATCTCCTTTTCCTGCAGTACCCTTAAAAGCTTTGTCTGTGTGCTATTAGGTATCTCGCCTATCTCGTCAAGAAAAATTGTACCTTCGTTGGCTTCTTCAAATAAACCTTTTTTTCCGCCTTTTTTCGCTCCGGTAAATGCCCCTTCTTCATATCCGAACAACTCAGACTACAGAAGCGTTTCGGGAATGGCCGAACAATTCACCCTTACGAACTTACTGAATTTTCTCTCACTTTCATTGTGTATAGCATGGGCAAATATCTCTTTGCCGGTGCCGCTTTCTCCCCTGAGCAAAACAGTGATCGGAATCTCTGCAGCTTTTTTTGCTTTGTCGATAGCAGACATTAGCAACGGATCGCTTCCTATTATATCATCAAAAGTATATTTAGCTTCCAGACTTCTTATGATATTCTTGGCGTTTTTCAGCTCATCAGACAGCTTGGCTATCTCCGACATGTCATGGATAACCCCGACACTGCCTTTGAGTTCTCCATTCAATATGATGGGAGCAGCGTTTACAAGTACTTCCTTACGTGCAGGACCCACCTTCATCAAAGAACCCTTTATGGGTTTCTTGGTTTTGAGCACCTGCATATGTATGCTTTCACCTTCAGCTATATCAACAGTAGCCGGTTTTCCTATTACATCCTTTTCAGACAGTCCGGTTATTTTTGTATAGGCAGGGTTTATCATTACTCCAAGCCCATTCTGGTCTACAACCGATATAGCATCCTGGGTGGCATTTATTATTGCCTCCAGCAATACATGTATCTCATTCAGATTTGTTATTTCCTCAGCAAGCTTGATAACTTCAGTGATATCTCTGAATACCGCAACCGCCCCGATAATCTTTCCCTTCTTATCCTTTACCGGCATCCTGTTAGTTACGATTTTTATACTTCCTAAATCCTGTTGACGATTCAGCTCTGACTCTCCTGTTTTCAGTATGTATGGAAGTCTTGTATCATTTATCACATCAGCCACATGCTTTCCCAGAGCATCCTTTTCATCAGTTCCCGTGAGCTTTTGTGCAGCTTTGTTGAATAGTGTTATTGTACCTTCCGTATCAACACCAATAATTGCGTCATGTGTAGAATTAAGAACCAGCTCTATATCTCTTTTCATATAGCACCTTCCTTATCTCGTCGTGCCTCACACCTCTGCCTGAAACTCCATAGCCCTACCCTAATTCTGGCGTCTGGTATCTGGCGTCTGGTGTCTAATTACTTTATCGGCTTATATGCCTGTATTATTTCCTCCGCCGCTTTTATGCCATCTACCGCTGCACTGACAATTCCTCCTGCATAACCTGCTCCTTCTCCTATGGGATAGAAATTCTCCACCGATTCGCTCTCCATGTTTTTCTTCCTGACAATTCTTACAGGAGCGGAAGTCCTTGTCTCAACCCCTGTTAATACAGCATTACTGCTTGCAAAGCCTTTTATCTTCCTGTCAAAGTCCTTTAAAGCTTCTTTCATTGAGAGAGTCACATATTCAGGCAGACACATATGCAAGTCGCAAAGCCTTGCTCCCGGTTCATAGCTGGGTTTCACCTTCCCAAATGCCTTGGATACTTTTCCTTTAAGAAAATCCTCTGTCAGTTGTACCGGCGCATAATAGCTTCTGCCCCCCAGCTTATATGCCTTTCCTTCCCATATTCTCTGAAATTCTATCCCTGATAAAGGATGACTATCTTTAAAGTCTTCGGGAGAAACAGAAACAACCAGTGCGCTGTTCGCATTCTCCCTATCTCTTTTATACTCACTCATACCATTAGTAACAAGCATTTCACGCTCCGATGCGGCAGCCACTACCTGTCCTCCCGGACACATGCAAAAGCTATACACAGCCCTTCCTGTCAACTTGCTTCTTGTTGTAAGTAAGTAATCCGCAGCTCCAAGCCTCGGATGTCCTGCAAAAATGCCATATTGAGCTTCATCTATCATGCTCTGAGAATGTTCAATCCTCACACCTATGGAAAAGGGCTTAGGAATTATTTTCATACCCTTTTCAAGTAGCATCCGGTATGTGTCCCTTGCACTATGCCCTATAGCTGCAATTATGATGTTTGACTCAATTGCTTCCTTTCCATTTACTATTATCCCCTTGGCACAACCTTCTTCTACCAAAATATCAGTCACCTTGGAATGAAACCTTACATCCCCTCCAAGTTCTATAATCCTGTTTCTCATGTTCTTAACCACAATCTTCAATATGTCGGTTCCTATATGTGGTTTGCTCTGATACAATATCTCCCGTGGGGCCCCCTCCTCCACAAAGGTGTTCAGTACTTTGTCAATCCTTATATCCTTTATTCTTGTAGTAAGCTTACCGTCGGAAAAAGTTCCTGCTCCTCCTTCTCCGAATTGTATATTGGATCCTACATCAAACATACCGCTGCTGAAAAATGCACTTACAGCTTCAGTTCTTTTATCCACATCACCGCCTCTTTCAAGTAATAGAGGCCTGTATCCCTTTTGAGCTAAAACTAAACCGGCAAACAATCCTGCCGGTCCGCTGCCAATTATTATTGGTCTGTTATTAATCTGCTTACTGCCATATATAAGCTTATTTTCAATATTTTTATTCTCCGCTTCCTCATTTACCAGAATCTCTGCAGAATATACCAGTAATATGTCCTTCTTGTTTCTTGCATCTATAGATCTTCTCAATATTCTCACTGAAGATATGTCTTTTCCCTTTATCTTTAGCTTTCCGGCAGCAAGAAATCTTACCATCTCTATATCATTATCAAAAGGAAAATCCCTGACCGGTTGTTTTAAGTTATTTATTTCAAAGCGCAATTAATCATCTCCCATATGTTCAGGCACCAGGAATCCTACTGTTGGGGTTTTTTTATCAGCATAACCTCTGCCTGGGCCGGAGATACCCCTATAACCTCTATCCCTTGAGGTGCCTCCCATAAGACATTGCGAACATTGCTGCCCTCAACTGCATCCTTAAGGTTAACATAGTACTTGACAGTCCTTGGCGCATCGACAATCCGGCTTTCTGCCCCCCTTAAAGTCACTTTTATATCCCCTTGTATGCTTACCAGCTCCATATCCCCCGGAAGATTAACATATTCAAGGTCTTTAATCATAATTTCGGTTGTTATTATCTTCTCTATATTAATTGATATGCTCACATTCTCATCATCAACAATTTCCGTACCCTCAGGTGTTATCAGCCTGACTTTCTTTGATATAACGGCACTTTCTCCGGTAATATCAATTTTCTCAGTTTTTAAAGAATTTATTCCGGTAAGAATCTCCTTCTTTCCGGTTACAAATATCTCCTCCGGCTGCACTGTGGTACTGCTGACAACATATCCTTGTGCGGGCTGTCCTATTATATCCAGACTCAAACTTACACGTTTTGTATCCTCTATAGGAATGTTTACTTTTACGTTACCGGGCTCTACAACGATATTCTGAATATCTTTCCCGGTTTTGTCCAATACCCTCACGGGAAGCACTTTACTTATTTCAGCGTTTGCACTGGCAATATCCACATCTACCCTGACATCTTGAATACTGTTTATTTGCGATTCTGCACCGGTAACCATAATATCGCCGGGAGTCAGCGAAGGAGTCATGGCTGCCATCCCATAAGTAGGATTGCCCATAATATTCAACCTAACACTTTTTTGAACGCTGATTTTGGGTTCGAGTATTATCTTCAGACTGTCCAAAGATTTCATAAGTATATCTACTTCTTCAGGTATCCCGCCTATATTTATCCTAAGGAAATTCTCCCCTTTTTGGTTGTGACCTTCCAAATCTGCAGTAGCATTAACAGTACCTGCGTTGAGTTTATCCAGCACATTCTTCTTTCCCTTTATTCTCAGAGCAAGTTCAAAGTTGTCTGTATCATTGACCATGACCATATTGTTCTTCTCTAGAAAAACCGTATTAATTAGCCTTACGGG
>JAQVFD010000093.1 GCA_028697435.1 Clostridiaceae bacterium | reverse complement strand
TTGGGCAAAAAGTCTGTAGTGCAAGCCCTTAAGGTATATGGTTGCGCCAGTCTCTTTATTAGTTACTATATCATGACCTTTGAACAGTATGTCACAGCCATAGGACCTTCTTGCTACTATATCTCCAACTTTGATTTCCACATTATAACCCCCTATTATTACAGTCATATAGCATAATACATACTATGATGCAAATGTTGACAAGGTGAACGAAAAAAACAGTACTTTGTACTGTTTTTTTCGTTGGCTTTATTTATATGTACTTCCTGAAATCCTCCACAAAGTCCCGGACAAATTCCTTCATAATGACTGTATCATTGTATTTGCTTAAAAAGGTCTTTTCATCCCAGTTGTATTTGTCATGATAATACCTTTCTGTGATCCTCCAAAATCTCTGAGGAAATTCAAAAAGAGACAGCATAAGCACCAAATCGTCCCTGCTCAGAGGTGCGATGCTGCAATAATCATCTATAAGCTCCAAAGCTATATCAATATCATAGCTATACCGCTTCAGTACTTTTTGTATCAATGCAGCCAAGTCGTATACGGTCAGCTCATGACAACTGTAATCAAAGTCTATCACGTTCACCGTTCCTCCGGGTCCGATAATTATGTTGTGATAAGTATAATCATGATGGCATATGACATTGTCTTTTTTTGCTTCTTTACATATATTCACATACTCCGAACCTTTTAAGGTATCAAAACCCCTCCAACCCATTTCAATATATGAATCCACATCCTGCAGGAACATTTTGTCCAGTGTGCTTTTTTTTCTTTTCTTACCTGCAATCTCCTTGAACCATATCAGGTCTTCAATCTTTCCCCTATAAGCCCTGTCCCATTTTCCAATGCTGTTTCTGACTGCTGCACCGGTAGGAGGTTCGTATCCCCTGCCTGCATTGTGCAGCTGCGCCAAAGCCTTTACTATCGCCGCCCTGTCAAAGGGATTTGTAAAGCTGCATTCCCTTCCTGCTATATAGTCTTCCATTACAAAAATTCTGTTTTCATATATTGCAAAGGGCAGCTCATATTTAGACAACAAGTACCTGTCAATACATGTAAAACCGTTATTGTGGAGATATTCCTTCAAACCGTGTATGTACAGTATCTTGTCCGGTTCTCTGTAGCTTTCTTTGATTATTACCAATCCCCTGTCTGTTTGTGCAAGATTTACCGCCCTTAAGGGCTTGCTGTATAATACCCTGCACCCGAACTCTCCGGCAATGGCATCTATATTCATTGGCAGCACCTCATTAGAATATATGAGGGTCTGCATTTACTTATACCGGAGAAATTATACTCTCTTCTCGTACTCTTCTATGAATTTTCGTCTTAGCTGCGTATACTCCGATTTTGTGCTCATTTTATCAACGAAGTCCTCTTCATCCCAATCCTTTCTTTCAATATAGTATTGTCTGGATATCATCCAGAAGTCCTGGGGAAAAAGGAAGAATGGAACAAGTACCTTTAGTTCCTCACTGCTTATGGGGTTTCTTCGATCATAGCTTTCCAGTATGTCCATGGCCTTATCCGTATCCCAGTTTGTCTTCTTCATATTCCTTAGTATAAGGCTTCCTACATCATGCATCCTTATATCCATTATGCTATAGTCAAAATCAACTACATGTATCTTACCATCAAAGGAGTGTACTACATTATGGTGAGCAAAATCGTGGTGTATAAAGCTTCTTTTTTTTGATGCCTCCTCTGAAAGGTCCCGGTATCCGGTTTTATCCAGTATATGCAATGCCTCGATTCCGTCATTTATACATGTGTCCACATAATCAAGATATATATCGTCTACCTCGCTCTTTTCCGGTTTTGCCTGTACCTGTTCCTTCATTTGTCTCATCTCTTCTATTCTGTATGCGCAGTACTCCGGCCACTTTCCGTACCAGTACCTGTCCGGGGGACATACAGCCGGGGTATAGCCCTCTGAAGCGTTGTGCAACCTTGCAAGCACCTCAATGGCAGCGTCAAGATCCATAGGGTTCATAAAGTCACATTCCCTCCCGTCTATCCACTCGGTAAGGAAATACTTATCACCCCTGAAGTTTATAAAGTCATCGCCGTTTTCCTGCTTAACTATGTTGAAGGCATTATTGAAACCCTTCTCCTTGAGGTGCTTTAGGACTGCAAAAATAAAATTCATATCTTCCATTGGAAACTTAAGTCTTTTTAAACAGAAAAATCCCTTGTCCGTCACTATTCTGTGCACACTTCTTACCGGAATTATCTGTTTGACCTTAAAGCCCATAGCTTCAAAAAGCTTCACATCCAAATTATATTCACCGAGAAATTCCCTTTCCAACTGTCTGTTTTCCTCCATAAAAAGCTCCATCCTCATTTAATAATCCACCGTCCGGAATCAATAAATTTTATGATTTCTTCTTTTTTCTTTTCTCTTTTTATACTTCTCATAAGCTTTTGAGTCAATTCCAATTCGTTATAGTTCTTCCTTCTTCCGTATATGCTTTCTGCAACCTTGAAAAACCTTTTAGGGTATATTAGGAAAGCCTTGATTATATTCACAGAGCAATCATCCAGGGGTCTTACCTCTGAATATGCATTTGCTGCCGCAACTGCAAGTTCCCCTTTGTTTTTCCCGGAGAAGCTTTCAAAAAGTGTGGCTATATCAAATTCACAGATATCATAGCTGCATTCCTCAAAGTTGGTTATAAAGACCCCTTCCGGTTCACCTTCCAGTATCGCGTGTTTTTTGAACTCTCCATGGGTAACTTGATTACATGACATGGCTAATCTCACCTTGTCAAGATATCCGTTCTCATTAAGAAGTGAGTGGGCATGCTGCATTTTTTCGAGAAATTCATTTGCGTTTTCCAAAAATATTTTATCAATTCCGCTTTTTTTCTCCTTTAGATAAATAAGGTCTTTATACTTCTTCAAGCTTATGGAGTTTGCCTTGAACTTTCCCATCCACTTTCCCCAATCAACCCGGGCACGGCTTCCGGGGGAAGGTATGAAGTGCTCTCCCGCTTTATGAATCTCTGCCAGGGCTTTTCCGGCAACTGCCGCTTTTTCGGTTGTATCTGCATCATATACCCTTCCGTTAGTAAAATCCTGAAGTATATAATTGGTCTTGTCATATTTCATATGACCGCTTCCGTTAAGGTTCCGGTTGATGCAGCTTATTTGCCTGAAGCCGTTGTTATAAATATGCTCATAAGCTGATGCGGCAAATAATATCTTTGCCTCATCGCTTTTAGTCTCTTTCAGTCTTTTTAAACCTCTGTCCGTGTAGATAAGTATCCCCCTGTCCCCTTCCTGCATGTTCCTCACTTCCAGACCGTACAGGCTTTCAATCAGAAGCTTAAGATCATGCCTTTTCAATTTTCCATATCCGCTAGTCATAAATTATCATTCCCTTTCCCCACGTCGGTACTTGCATTTCCTCGTAACCTCGAAGCCCTACCCTAGCTCTCGTGTCTCGCATCTCGTGACTCGCGACTGAAAATTGTGCAGCAATTTTAATGATGTCTGTGATGTTTTTTTAGCTTTTTGCTGATAATCTTCTTTTTTTCCCTTTCGAGCTTTTCTATTTTTTCCTTATGTTTACCTATCTTTTTAAGCTGCTTTAATTCATCCTTCATATCCTTAATAAAGCTTTCCAGCTTATCCACCTGTTCTTCCGGGCTCAAAAGCTTTTCATTTTCTATTACAGCATTGATTTCATTCTTCCGGTCACTCATAAAATCAACTCCTTCATAACTCATAGAATTCCTTTAAAAACTTATCTCTAATATCCCTGTCATTTACGATTCTGTTAAGCCTCATTAAAAAATAGTCCATGGTCCAAGGCTGTTTTTCTGTGTAATACTGAAGTCCTACCTGCCAGAAATCCTGAGGAAATGTTATTAATGCCTTTATTACCTCAAGGTCCTTCGGTTCTATACTGTATATCCTGTCATATTCATTAAGTATGAAATATGCCTTTTCTATATCCCAAACTCCATATCTCATATTTCGTATTATTAGACTTGTAATGTCGTGAAGTCTGGTATCCATTATGCAGTAATCGAAATCAATAAGATAAATACTCCCCTCTTCTGATATCAGAAAGTTATGGTTTGCCATATCGTGATGGCAGAATTCACCTGACTGCATACTCTTTTCCGATATTTCCTCATATGGGCTTTCAGCTATCATTTTTGCGCTATCTTCGGACTGCTGCAAATAATATGGCAGGTGGGAGGCAAATGTTTCGTCAAAATCGTCTGTATATTCCTTATCTTCTATGGCCTTACCGAATTCCTTCAGTTCCATGCTTTTGTTTTCGCATTTTTCCACCCATTTATTATAGAATATCCTTGGTCTTGATCCTTCCGGGGGTACATAACCGACAGAGGCCCTATGAAGCTCCGCCGCTGCCTTTATAGCCTTTTTAAGATCTTCTTCCTTCTTGAATCTGCATTCCCTAGCTTCAATCCAATCCACCATATAATAGATATGCTTTTCATCAGGTATACATATTCTTCCGTCAACTGTCCTGCTGTACGGTATTACTCCTTCATATCCCTTTTCCTTAAGATGGTTCACTGCCGAATATATGAAGAGGAAAAAACCCGGACTCATATGCGCCCTTTTAATGCACTTTGCTCCGCAATCTGTCTCCACTCTCAATACATTCTTGATGCTTTGGATATCCCTAACCTTTATACCATAAGCTTCTTCTATCGGTTTTATATCCATAATGATTCCTCTCAATAGCATTTATACCATTATATGATGCCATAAAAATTGTGTTACTGCTTTGACTATTCACAGGTACAAGAGCAGTTTAATATAATATATCTATGGGGGATTGGAGGTTTATTATATGAATGTATGTATGGATGCGAGAGGCGCTAAGCTCTATGCCGGAACGGGTATAGGTACTTATACCGCAAGATTGCTGGAGAATATTATTAATATAGACCCTCGGAACAAATACAGGTTTTTCTGGCCTAACGACGGGTATGACTTCCTATTGGGAAGAGACAATGTCAATCTTACACTTTTTGGTGAACGAAATAAGAAGTTCTGGGATGAGATATTCCTGCCTGCCCAGCTGAAAATGAACAACTGCGACATATTTCATCTGCCCCAGAACGGTCTCGGTCTTCCCAAGACAAAATACTGCCCCTATGTTGCCACCGTACATGATCTTATCCCATATGTAATGCCCGATACCTGCGGAAAAAGCTATTTGGAAAGGTTTCAGCAGGATATGCCCTATATAATGGAGAAATGTGACAAGGTCATTACAGTATCCGACTATTCCAAACAAGACATCGTAAAGTACTTCAAACTGCCCGAAGACAAAATAAGGGTCATACACTTAGCTGCGGACAGCAGGTTCAAGCTTATGGACAAAGAAAAAGCGTGGAATTTTCTTAAGAAGGTCTACAGCTATTCAAATGACTTCATACTATATCTGGGAGGCTTCAGCCCGAGAAAGAATGTGGAGGGCTTGTTAGAGGCTTATAGAAGGATCTATCGGGAACTGCCGGGATATTATGACCTGGTTCTGTTGGGGGCCTCTAAAGATAATCATTACGAAATGAAAAAAAAGGCTGAGGAAATGGGAATGAAAGACAGGGTGGTTTTTGCAGGTTATGTACCCTATGAACACTTGCCGTACTTTTACAACTGCTCCTCTCTGTTCGTATACCCTTCATTGTACGAAGGCTTCGGTCTTCCGCCTCTGGAAGCTATGACCTGTGGTACTCCCACAATTACCGCAAATGTGACTTCAATTCCCGAAGTGGTAGAAGACGGAGCATTGCTCACGGATCCTTACAATATTGACGAGCTTACAGAAAAAATCTATTTGACTATTTCAGATGCGGAATTCAGGGAGCAGTTGAAGGAGAAAGCTTTGAGAAGGGCTTACAACTTTTCATGGAAGAAAACTGCAATTGAGACCATAAAGGTATATGAAGAAGTGGCAAGCAATTATTCAAGATATGTATTATAATTAGAATAATTGATACAACGGATAAAACAGAGAGGCAGCTATTATGCACAGTATGACTGAAGGCAATGTTTATAGACATATAATTGTGTTTGCGATTCCTATTATAATCGGTAACATATTTCAACAGCTTTACAATGTTGTGGACGCTGTTATGGTCGGCAGGTACGTTGGAGAGGAAGCATTTGCGGCAATAGGCATTGCTTCTCCTATAATGGGTACGGCGTTGTTTATCATGATTGGAATGTGTATAGGTGCATCTGTTTTAATGGCACAGTTATTCGGCGCAAATGACATAACTGAACTAAAAAAAGAGATCTCAACTGCATTTATTGCCGGAAGTTTTTTTTCGGTCATAGTAAGCATTGTATTTATAATTATGACAAATCCGGTTTTAAGATTGCTAAACACCCCCGATAACCTGATACATGACTCAAGGGTCTATCTCATAACTATCTTTTCAGGTCTTATCTTTACGATGTTATATAATCTGTTCGATGCAGCATTTCGTTCAATGGGAAATTCCCGTATAGCCCTTTTCTTCCTGATAATTGCATCAATTCTCCATATAATACTGGACTTAGTATTCATCATTATAATGGATATGGGAGTTTTCGGCGTGGGGTTGGCCACAGTTATTTCTCAGGCAATCAGCGTTTTGATGTGTGCAGTATACGGTATCAATACATATCCTGTTTTGAGATTTAAAAAAGAAGAAATAATTATAGATAAAAATCTATTGAAGAAGACCGCAGAGTTCGGTTGGATAGCAGCTCTGCAGCAATCATGCGTCTATATCGGCAGAATGCTTGTCCAAAGCGCTGTCAACCCTCTGGGTATAAGTGCCATTGCCGCATTTTCAGCAGTATCCAGAATTGACGCATTTATACTGTCTCCCGGAGAGGGCGCAGCAAATGCTATAACAACCTTTATCGCCCAAAACGAAGGTGCCGGTAAGAAGGACAGAACAAGAAACGGACTGAGAGCCGGAGCTTTATTAATACTTGTTTACTGCTTCAGCATTTCACTCTTAGTTTATTTTGGAGCATATCCTCTTATGGGTCTGTTTGTGGAAAAGGCCGGAATGTCCGTTATATTGGAAGGAGTTCGGTACCTGCATATAATGTCTCTGTTTTATGTTCTTTCAGGATTGGGCAACGCTTTTCAAGGGTTTTTCCGCGGAATAGGAAAAGTCGGCATCACATTTTTTGCAACTTTTATCCAGATAATCGTAAGAGTAGTTTTGTCCTATATACTTGCACCGGGAATTGGTCTTGCCGGCATAGCGCTGGCAGTTGGAATTGGCTGGATGACCTTACCCTTCTACCAAGGGATAATGTATTACAGATACCTTAAGAAATCAAACCTGCTAATTAAATAGGGAGAAGGACAAGAGAAACGTCCCCGTGTCTCTTGCGGGGACGTTTCTCTTGTCCTTCTCCGTGTAACTTACCTATTATTTATTTTTGAATTCTGCTTGCCTTTTTTCCAGGAAAGCGCTCATTCCTTCAATTCTGTCCTCTG
>JAQVFD010000092.1 GCA_028697435.1 Clostridiaceae bacterium | reverse complement strand
AGTAAAATGCGGCATGTGCTTGAAGGCATAATAAATGAGGAAAAAATACGGAAGTCAAATACGGATTTCGGATTGGTAACTGTGTCTATTACCGATTTAAAGCCTTTGGAGCTTTATAAGGAAGATATCCCGGAAGGAAAGATGCTTGATTATCTCATGGCAAGCGCCAGCTTTCCCGGATTCAAATTAAACCCAATCGGAGATAAATACTATATTGACGGCGCCTTCTATGATAATTGCCCTATAAATCTTTTAGGCAGGAAGGGATATAAAGATGTTATTGCTGTTAGGACCCTGGGATTGGGTATAATTCAGCATGTACGCTACCAAAGTGTTAAGGTCACAAATATATTTCCTTCCGAAGACTTGGGAAGTCCTTTGGATTTCAACCAGGATCTGATAATTCACAATCTGAAACTGGGATACTATGATACCATGAAATTACTTAAGCACCTTAAGGGAAGGAAATATTACATTATACCCGAAGGTGAGGATAGAGTATTCGAAATCCTCCGCAGCTTGCCTGATATGCTAGTGAGAGAACTTGGAAAGCTATTCAGGGTCAAAGAAATGCCTGAAAAAAGAATGCTATTTGAAGGCATAATACCGGAGATTGCTGATTTGTTGGGATTGAAAGCCATCGATGGGTATCAGGACATTCTTATCGGTTTACTGGAAGTCCTTGCTGAAGCAAATGAAGTGGAAAGATTCAGGATATATTCGTTAAAGGAGTTTATTAGTGAGATAAAAACTAACATGGAAGGGAAAGGGAAGTTATCTATCAGAAGGTCAAGGGTAAAAAAAGAAAAAGGTCTGAATCTTAAATTGACTGATATCCTAAAAAGAAAGAACAGGTTAAACAAGGCTGCAAGAAATATAATCAACGTTCTGGAGATTAAAAATGAAAGTATGAGATAATAAATATGACTTTTATTAATAGAGAAACAACAGCAGAAGAAAAGTTCAAAATTATGACAGAAACACCTGTAAACAAGCTTATCTGCATATTAGCTGTCCCAACAATAGTCAGTATGCTGATAACGTCTATTTACAATATGGCAGATACCTTTTTTATCAGCAAGATCAGTACCAGTGCTTCAGGGGCAGTTGGCATCGCATTCGCACTGATGTCAATTATTCAGGCAATCGGTTTTACTTTTGGAGCAGGATCCGGGAACTATATATCAAGGTTACTTGGACAGAAAAAGACGGAATACGCTTCAAAAGTGGCGGCAACCGGTTTTTTCAGCGCATTTTTTTCGGGTTTGATACTGGCGTTGATGGGTCTGATTTTTCTGGATCCTCTTGTATACGCTCTTGGAGCTACTGATACGATAGCACCCTACGCAAAGGATTATGTCCGGTATATTCTGATAGGAATGCCATATATGGCTGCTTCCTTTGTACTCAATAATATCCTGCGTTTTCAGGGCAGCGCATTTATTGGGATGATTGGAATAGGGGCAGGTGGCATACTTAATATTATACTGGACCCTATACTTATATTCAGTTTTAACATGGGTACAGGCGGTGCCGCCCTTGCTACTATCATCAGTCAATTTGTAAGCTTCTGCATTCTTTTCTATAATTCCGGTATGAATGGAACAATAAAAATCAGATTCGCAGATTTTACACCCGAGTGGAAGGTTTATAAGGAGATATTCAGAGGAGGGCTGCCTTCCTTTTATCGTCAGAGCCTGGGAAGCTTGGCAATGATATGCCTTAATTTCAGTGCCGGTCAATTTGGGGATGCTGCCGTTGCGGCTATGTCCATTGTGAGTAGGGTATTTCATTTTTCATTATCTGCATTACTTGGGTTTGGTCAAGGCTTCCAGCCGGTGTGTGGGTTTAACTATGGTGCTAAAAAGTATGACCGGGTTATCAGTGCCTTTTGGTTTTGCATAAAAGTATCTGCAATAGTACTTATAATAATCAGTATTGTATTGTTTGTGTTTTCGCCGCAGATAATATCAGTTTTCAGAAAAGAAGATGCAGAAGTTATAGCAATCGGTGCAAAAGCACTGAGATTGTATAGTATAACATTTCCGCTATCTGCGTGGATAATAATTACCAATATGATGCTGCAGACTATCGGAAAAGGGACACAAGCGTCTATTATAGCAATTTCCCGACAAGGACTGTTTTTTATTCCCGCTGTAATTATATTACCTCACATATTTGGAATATTAGGCGTTCAGATGAGTCAGGCAATATCGGATGTTTTTTCTTTTGCTTTGGCCGTCCCGTTGGGAATCAGTATATTAAAAGAAATGAGAAATAAGGAGGTATTGGATTGAAAAGAGGATATTTCGAAAGTGACATTTTGAAAAAAATGAGAGAGGAAGAGAGTTTTGGTGTTCTTGACCTCTCAAAGGAATTGGCATTAAAGTATATAAGTAGTATAGACGGAAAGGACGTATTTCCGAAGGATGAGGCAATATCGGGTCTGGATAATTTTAATGAAGATCTTGGAAATATAGCAGAAAGTCCGGAGAATATCATAAAAATGCTGGATAAGTATGGCTCCCCTGCTACAGTTGCACAGACGGGCAGAAGGTATTTCGGGTTCGTCACAGGAGGGATAATACCTGCTTCACTTAGTGCCAGGTGGTTGATAGATGCGTGGGATCAAAATGGTGCACTTTATGTGATATCACCTGTAGCATCCAAAATAGAAGAAGTATGTGAAGGCTGGGTAAATCAATTGCTGAATCTTCCTCCGGATACAGCGGCGGGATTTGTAGGCGGAAGTGCCACAGCAATACTTTGCGGTTTGGCAGCAGGAAGAAATCATCTTTTGAATAATATTGGCTATGATGTGGCAAAGAAAGGACTTTTTGGTGCTCCGGAAATTAAAGTCGTTGTTGGGGAGCAAGCACATTCTACAATATTTAAAGCTCTTTCAATACTTGGATTGGGTGCCGAAAGGATAATAAAGGTACCCAGTGATGGACAAGGACGTATGGTAGTAGATAAAATCTCTGAACTGGATAACAGGACTTTACTGATAATGCAGGCGGGGAATGTAAACTCAGGTTCTTTTGATGACTTCAAGCATATATGCCCTATTGCAAAACGCGCAAATGCATGGGTTCATGTAGATGGTGCCTTTGGACTTTGGGCTTTGGCCTGTGATGGTATGAAATCTTTGACAGAAGGAGCAGAAATGGCTGATTCTTGGTCGGTAGATGCTCATAAGACATTGAATGCCCCGTATGATAACGGAATTATACTTTGCAGGCACAGAACCGCTTTAAGCAATGCGATGCATATGACAGGCTCATATATAGTGTACAGTGAAAAGAGGGACGGTATGCTCTATACTCCGGAAATGTCCCGGAGGGCTCGGGGAATTGAAGTATGGGCTACCTTGAAGGCTCTTGGGAAAAAAGGTATATCCGAACTGGTTCTGGAGCTTCACAATAAAGCTAAGTATTTTGCGGAACTTTTACAGGATAACGGACTGGAAATCTTGAACGACGTAGTATTCAATCAAGTGCTGGTTCGTTATAAGGATGATGAAAAAACCGAAAAACTTATAAAAATGGTACAGCAATCGGGGGTATGCTGGATGGGCGGATCCAAATGGCAGGATAAGTCAGTTATGAGGATCAGCGTAAGCTCATATAAGACTTCCTACGAAGATATTGATATTTCAGCCAAGGAAATAATAAGAATTGCAAATGAAATAAGTGCAGAGTAAGTTGACAAGTTGACAGACTGGCACCTGAAAGGAGATATTATGTTGGTCGGAAAAAAAGCAGTGTATTATATCAGCACAAACGAAGGGCGGCCGGGCACGGTCTCACGCGTAGTTTGGGAAATACTGAATAAGAAAGGCTTACTGAAGCCTGCGGGAATGTTATTTGATAACCGCGAGGTTATGATGCATCGTGATGAGGCCAATAACGAATATTATTTTGCTCAATCGGAGGTCCCTGTTTGCTGGGATTATCCGAGGTACTTGGCGGAGATGAATGAGAAATTTGCGGATGCAGATTTTGCAGGCATGGTCACCTGGCATGAAGGAGCGAGTGCACCGCCTAAGGTGCTCACTGTCCATACTATAGGAGATGTAAATGCGGGAGTATATGGGCCGGCTAACCCTTCTTATATGAGAAATATATTGCTTTCGATAGAACGTAACCGCATTGCTTTGGGGCTTTCGGATTATATGACGGTTACAGAGGCGACCCATTGGTCGGGGACCACTGTAAGCGGAAGTCCGCCGGAATTGATATTACAGTATCCCGTGCCTTTAGTGGATATCGAAGTCGGAAGCGCGGTGGAAAGCTGGAATAATCGCACTGCATGTGAAGCTCTGGCGGGAGCATTGACCCATGTGTTTGAAAGCGACGGTAAAAGAGTTCACAACCTTCTTTGCGTCGGAGGCGTTCATTTTGATCCAAACTTTGCAGAGGCTGTATTTACACAATGGAAAGATGATGCATTTGGCATTTCCCATATCATAGCCAACCAGTGGCTTGTTGCAGGGGAGTATGAAAATGAACATGGGCTCGCATACGCAAGCGCTGCTGCAGATGCAATCGGCAATGTGGAAGCGGTGGCGTTCCATGATAAAATGAAAGGCTGCTATAAGGATTTGGTGCGTGGGATTGGAGAGAAGTATCAGATTCCTGTTTTGCGGCATCAGCGTCTAAGGCAGCCTGAGGAGCTTCAATTTCCGATATTCCATATTACAACGACATAGCATCCGGCACCCTACCCTCCGCGCAGCATCGATATCGAATCAGACACCATGTATATCGCGGATGAATGTGTTGATATATTATGACCAAAATGGTAGAATATTGTTGAAATTCTTATTTATACATTACGATGAAAAGAGGTATACCGATGAAAATACGGATGTATCTGATTTTCAGTTTCATTCTTGTTATCATGTCAATTCTTTTCTCTTCCTGTTCGGGCAACACAGATTTGTTAAAAGCAAGGAAGGCTTTTGTCCAACAGGCTTCAGGCAATATTGCAATTGGTGTTGTTTGGCCTATTTCGGAGATGAAAGCAGATATGGGTTTTATTAATGGTGTGGAGATGGCTGTTGATGAGATAAATTCTGAAGGCGGAGTAGCAGGACAACTTCTTGAGGTCAGATTAGAAGATGAAAAACCATCCTTTAATGAAAGTATGACAATAGCTCAAAATTTTACGTTACAGAAGGATATTGTTGCCGTAGTTGGTTATTGGGAGCCTTACATAACGATTCCTGCAGCAAAGATATATAATGATGCAGGACTGATTATGTTGTCTCCTGCTGTTTCAAACAATATTTTGACCAAGAAGGGTTATAAATATGTGTTTCGCAATACGCTCAGTGATAATGAAATGGGAAAACAAATATCAGCTTATATCAGAACGAAAGGATATGAGCGTGCTGTTGTTTTTTATGAGGACAATGATTATGGGAGAGGTGTTGCAAAATCCTTTGAAAATACTTTTATAGAAACCGGTGCAGAAATAGTAGATAGGGCTACGGCGTTCAGCAACGAGATTGAGTTCAAAAAGGCTTATGATAAATGGACAGCTTTGGATTTTGATGTAGTTTTCATGGTTGATTCGCTGCCTTCGGCCGCTATTTTTCTAAACCAACTGCGGAGTGCGGATAAAGATATCCCTGTATATGCAGCTGATGCAATAGATCTGGACAACCTCCCCTTAACACTTGGAGAAGCAGGTGAAGGGCTTTATGTCGCAACAACCTTTAATATAAATCAGGACAGAGCTGAGACGCAAAAGTTTATTGAGGCATACAGAAAGAAATACGGTCTTGAGCCCGATACCTGGGCAGTACAGGGCTATGACTCCATAAAACTTCTTGCTCATGCAATAGGTCAAGCAAAAAGCACAGACCCCGATAAGCTTGCAGATGTTATTCACAATATCAGGAACTGGAATGGTGTCATAGGTAATATAAGCTTTGATGCGGAAGGGAATATGATTGGAGAAGGTATTTTCATGAAGGTCATTAAAGAACGCCGTTTTCAATATTTTGATAACAAGTAAAGGAGGCAACAGAATGTCTAATCAGATTTTCAGGAAAGTATCATTGGACAGGCTGTCTTCTCCTGAAGAGCTTGACCAATTGATTACAGTTACCAATCCAAGAGGATGGCTTGCACTACTGGGAGTGGCAGGTATACTGTTCACTGCAGTGGTATGGGGATTTTTAGGGAACATACCAACACAGACAAAAGCGATGGGAATACTGACAACGAGCGGTGGAGTAATGAGTGTAACTAATATAGCACCAGGTAAAATTACCGATGTGGGTATAAGGCCTGGGGATTACATAAAAAAGGGAGATGTTGTAGCAAGAATAGATCAAAGTGAGTTGGTTGATCGAATAAACAACTATAAGAAGGAAATCCAGCTAATAAATAGCTTTGATGTGTATAACTTTGATAAAGACAAAGAGTCGCTGACATCCAGTCATAGTGATCTTTATGCGTTAGCGAGGGAAATCAGATTGAAAGAGGGCTCTTTAGGTAATAAGCAGGGTGAACAGAATCTGTTGAACCTTGAACAGCTAAAATCCCAGCTTGAGGAGCTTAAGTACACAAAACTGAATGAAATCAATATTGCTTTGGATAAAGACCGTAATAGCCTTGTAGAGAAATCCACAGTTGTTTCAGGAATATATGGAAAGGTACTGGAGGTATATGTAAAAAAGGGTGATATAATTCAAGCGGGAACTCCAATAATTAGTGTTGCCAGGGATGATAGAGCTGCAAACACTCTTGAAGTTGTTGTCTATGTGCAGCCAGAGGTCGGGAAAAAGATACAGTCCGGCATGATAGCACATATTTCACCTACCATAGTAAAGGTTGAAGATCATGGCTTCATGTTAGGTGAGGTGGCATCTGTATCTGAATATCCTTTTTCTTTTCAGAGCTTATTGCAATATATCGGGAATAAGGAGCTTGCACAAAAGCTGGCAGGAGATGGGGCACCAATTGAGGTTCGCATTAATTTAATCCAGGATGCCACTACCTTTAGTGGATACAAGTGGTCAACTGCTAAAGGACCTGAGATTAAAATAGATAGTGGGAACATTTGTAACGGCACTATTATTATTGATAATAGAAGACCTATTGATATGGTTATTCCATTTTTCAAAGGAGAGTTATAGTTTAATCAGTAAGAAAAATCACAAGTAGGTTGTATGTATCTGAAAATAAAAAGAGCCAGTAATCCATTGCGGTTACTGGCTCTTAACTTTCGATAATGGTCTGGGTGACAGGAATTGAACCTGCGACCTCTTGAACCCCATTCAAGCGCGCTACCAAGCTGCGCCACACCCAGAAAATATTTAGGTATCATTTCTGACACCTATTGAATATATCATAAAAAGATAGAAATTTCAAGGACATATTTTGCAGGGTTACTGTCAAGTAAACATTGGCAACTTTCCTTCATACAAATTTTTACTAAAAATGTTTGTGGCAATTTGGTCGCATTTATTCCACGATCCTATTGACATGGGGACCCCTGCACCCTCTGGACACCT
>JAQVFD010000091.1 GCA_028697435.1 Clostridiaceae bacterium | reverse complement strand
GTCCCGGCATCTCAGTTACAGTTATATTCACAATAGATGAAAGCTCATTCAGCAGCGTATTCCTTTGATCTCTGAGGTCATTTGCCTTATTCCCTCCCAGTTCAAAGCTGAATATATGTTTATTCAGGTTCGCAATCTGTTCTGAGAGTGAATTTAACTGGCTGACTTTATTTTTTATGGAAAAATTCACATCCCTGACTGCATTCAATAGCTCGTTTCCATTCCTATTAATTGAAACTGCAAGCACATTAGCCTTTTCTAAAACAGCTACCCTGCATGTGCTGTCACCGGGCTGCTTTGAAAGTTCTTCGAGGGAAGCAAAAAATTCATCCATAACTATTCTTATTCCTGTATCAGAAGGTTCATTAAATATACCCTCTATTTGCTCCAGTTGTTCCTGTTTGACGTTCCACTCCCGGTATGCCTTATTTTGACCCCAATACTTGACATCAAGATAGCTGCTTCTCATTCTGATAATATCATAAGTCTCAACCCCTGTGCCCACTACCCCTGAAGGATCTCCGTAAGTCGGCATTGTGGCCCTTTGCTTGGTTATTTGTCTTGAGTACCCTTCTGTATTGGCATTGGATATATTGTGACTTGTAGTATCAAGGGACCTTTGACTTGCAAAGAGTCCTGAAGTTGCAATATTAAAGGATCCGAATGTTGTTCTCATATAATCACCCCATTATCTTCCGACCAAACCGGTTTTGTTTACTATCATTTCAAGCATTTCATCAATTACATTCACTATTCTGGTTGCCGCATTGTAGGAATGCTCATATTTTATCAGATTGGTCATTTCTTCATCCAGAGAAACAGCGCTTAATGCTTGTCTGCGATAATCTATCTGATCCACTAAGAGTTTCTGTGCATCAGTTGCGGTAGACGCCTCCTGGCCGATATTTCCCAAATCAGATATGATATTCCTATAGAATTCATCGTAATTATACTTTCTGTCTGTAACTGTTGTTGTGTAACTGTCATTTGTAAAATAATCATTATGTCTTAAGGCTGCAATTTTTAATGCTACCCTGTTGTCCTCATTGCTATATACATCTTCGGCAGCTGCAATCCTGTCATAATTGTCAAGCTGCGGATTATAAGCAATTGTTGAAAGATCTATACCTGTTGCGCTAAAGTCCAAAGTGTTTATGAAGAAGGGTCTTTGATCCGTATCCGATATGCCGTAACCGGTAATATGTATAGCATTGACCTCATCTGCGATCCCTTTCACAAACTCATTAAGCCTCTCTCTGAAACCTTTTACCAAAACATCCCTTGATTCGATATTCGAATTTATACTTCCTCCTGAGATATTAAGACTTCCATTGTCTATTTCCCATACCAGCCTTATAAATCCGCTGTTAGCCGTATCCGGTACCGTTTTGATCTGTTCATATCTGCTGCCTTCAACCAGCATACGCCCTTCCAAAGAAATATTTATTGAATCTCCTTCCAGAACCTGTATCTTCGCCAATCCGCTTAACTCATCAATAAGATAATTTCTTCGGTCTCTCAGGTCATTTGCTGTAACGCCGTGAGACTCTATCTTTTTTATATCAAGGTTCAGGGACGCAAATTCCTTCGCTATTTCATTAATCCTGACCGTACTGTCAATGATCTCCTTATCCTTACTTTTCCTGAAATTAACCAACATGTTGTCCATATTCTTAACGGTTTCAACAAATGCAATAGCATTTTCCTTCACCATTGCCCTGGCTGTCAGACCACCTGTAGGCTTGGCAAGCTGCTCCCATGAATTCCAGAAGTTATTCATTACTGCTTGAAGACCATCCTCCGAGTTATCACTGAATATAGTCTCAAGTTCTCTTACACTTTGGTATCTTGCTTCCCAATAACCCAGTCCGGTTTTCTCCTTCTTGTACTTGTTGTCCAAAAATTCGTCCCTGTACTGTCTTATTTCCTGCACATCAACACCATATCCAACTTGCAGCACTTTGCCGTTCCCCGAATGCCCCAACTTCTGATAGAAGGAGTTTGAGTTGGATACGATCTGCCTGGTATATCCGGCAGTATTAACATTACTTATATTATGGCCGGTAATATCCAGCGCTCTTTGATTCGCAAAAATTGCGGAAACTCCAATACTTAATCCTCTGAATGACATATGTTTTCACCTCGAGACTTACCTATATCTTTGTATCAATTATATTCTTACTACCTTGCTTGCCTTTGTTTTTCCCTGTATCTCCGTATAAAGATCCCGTCTCCATACCGGAACCGGCAACGAGATTTATTGAATAATCTATATACTCCAGTGATTGCTCCAGCAATTGTCCGTTAACGTCATTAGCATCCTTTAACTCTGATAAAACCTTCTGAAGCTTCTCCTGTATATCTTCTAATCTGTTCTTCAATTCGGGCTTGAGTACTTTTGCCAGTTCAGAAACTGTTATCTGGGCACTGTTCATATTTAACGCCTTGCAAAGCATGGAAACGATGTCTTCTCTTTTCCTCTCCAACTGTCCTATGTTGAAAATCATGTTTTGCTCCAACTTTACCATCTTATCCAATTCTGCAATTTTACCCTCAACAATAATTTTCTTCTTGGATTTTGCCAGTTCAGATAAGTCATTATAATAGCCGTATTCCTCAGTCAATATTTCTATTGCAGAATTTACTTCCTTGTCGATATTTATCATGAACATACCCCCCCTGAAAAGAAACAGCCACAGCCAGGTAATGGCCTTAAGCTGTGGTTGTTTTTATATTTTAATATTGAACTTTCGGGCTAAAAGCTTATCAGCTATACCTTTGCAATCTACCTCATAAGTGCCGTTATCAAGCCTTTCTTTAATCGGGGCTATAACTTCCTCCCTTATGTCCGGTATCTCCCTGGCCGCCTTTGCTGCTTTCATAACCAACTGGAAATCCAAAGCCTCCTTGGAAATCTTAACTTCATCCTTTTTTCCGTTAGCCCGGGTTGGTCCCTGGACATCTTTTTTGGACTCCACCTTTTTATTATTGTAGATTCCGCTTACCCCGCCAACCTTATTAATATTAAATCCCATATTACCACCCCGTTTGCAATTCTTCTTTCTACTATTTTATCGGTATTGTCACATTATTAGTTTAGTGTTTTCTAAAAAAAATGCGCACTGAGTGCGCTTTAATTATCTTTTCTTCTTGTGGCGGTATACATCTTATCTTTATCTGTCTTGACCTGTGGTCTTGGTGCAGGTTCTTTCTTGTCCATTCCGAATTCTCTCCGGAAATCATTGTTGATTTGTGCTTTACAGTTATCGCAGAACCTTCCGGATTTTATTCCTCTTCCGCACCTTTCACATTCAAGCAGAAGGTTACTGTTCTCTGATTTGATCTCCAATCTTTCTTCCCTCAGGAACCTCATTATTTTCTCAACAGAAACTTCTGTTTCCTGGGATACCTCTGATATTGTAGCTCCGGGGTTGTCATATATGTATTCCTTTACCACTTTGAACTCGTTCTCTTCTGTCTCAAGACACTTGTTGCAAATAGGTCTTCCCAATGAAGTAAATATTCTCCCGCATCTGGGACAATTTCTAATTTCAGCCATAAAATTACCTCCTTATTCTCAGTCACTAGTACTAGTCGCTAAAATCATACCGGGCTTCGAGGCCATGCTCAAATCTCGTGACTAGTGTCTCGTGACTGGTGTCTAACTATGTATTGCTGCCTGTTGCCGCAGTTACTACATACACCCTATCCGCACCGGCACTTTTCAGTACTTTGCTGCATTCATTCACGGTACTTCCCGTAGTGTATACATCATCAATCAGCAAAATATTCATATATTTACAATTATTATACGATAACTTGACAGAAAATGCACCCCTAATATTCAAAAACCTCTGACTCCGGTCCAAGTTATATTGTTCTTTAGTCTCCGTAATCCTTTCCAGACAGTCCGTAACAGGTTTGTGCAGTCTTTCTCCCAGTTCTGATGCAATCATATATGACTGGTTGAAGCCCCTTACCGTAAGCTTTTTCTCATGTATAGGCACAGGTACTATAACATCTATTTGCAGTCCTTCATTTTCTATCCTTTTTGCCATCAAGCCGGCAATGACATGTGCCAGCTGAACCTTTCCCTCATATTTAAGCTTATGTATAAGCTTTTTTCCCATGCCGCTATATTCGAAGCAAGAATATGCCCTTTCATAATAAAAGGAACCTGTTATGCAATCCGGGCAAATGTTATGTTTGTACTTCTCATTAAGCTGCTTGCCGCAGTGAAAGCAAGTTATTCCCTGAAGGTAATCCAGGGATGCCATACATACATTACATACAGGTTCTGATCCGGTTCTGCCGCATATACTGCATTTAGCCTTTGACGGATACAACAGATTAAACAAATATTTGATCATCAAGTCTTCTCCTCAATCCGGAATGGCGTGTGGTTATATGATTGTTGCATATCATCTGATGAAGAAATCTTTCCTTTCCTACTAGTACCACCATACTTTTAGCCCTGGTCAGTGCTGTATAGAGAAGATTCCTTGTCAAAAGCATAGGAGGTCCGAAGGTTAGAGGCATAACAAGTACCGGGAACTCGGAACCTTGGCTTTTATGGACTGTAAGAGCATATGCATGCTCCAGCTCATCCAGCATAGTAAAATCATATTTGACCTTTCTCTCCCTGTCAAACACCACTTCCATATATAGCTCCTCATTGTCTATATTCACAATAGTTCCCAAGTCGCCGTTGAATACTCCCTCTCCTTCCCGCTCTATGTTACAAATACTCTGCCATCTCATTTTATAATTATTCTTTATTTGCATCACTTTGTCTCCAACTCTGAAAACGACTTCCCTGTGTTTCTTTTCAGCCTTATCCCTTCCTTGTGGATTCAGCACCTCCTGAAGCATATGATTCAAATTCAGCACCCCACACAAGCCCTTTTTCATTGGGGATAGCACCTGAATCCCCTCATAGGGGTCCAATCCTGTGTAGTTTGGAAGTCGTCTTCCGCAAAGCTCAATAATTGTTGATACAATATCCTCCTGACTCTCTTGTCTTATTAAAAAGAAATCCCCATCCTTTGTGCTTAGTATCGGAGACTCCCCCTTGTTTATCCTATGAGCATTTACGGCAATCATACTGCTCTCAGCCTGCCTGTAAATCTCATCCAGTCGTACAACAGGCAGCACTCCGCTATCAATTATGTCCCTCAGCACATTCCCGGGTCCCACGGAAGGAAGTTGATCCACATCTCCCACCAATATAACCCGGGTACCTTCCGCTATCGCTTTTAGCAGGTTATTCATAAGAAGTATGTCAATCATCGATACTTCATCAATTATTATTACATCACATTCCAAAGGCGACTCTTCATTCTTCTGAAAGAACATTTCCTCATCGCTGTCTCCGTATCCGAATTCCAGCAGCCTATGTATGGTTTTTGCTTCTCTTCCGGTAGTCTCCTGCATCCTCTTGGCTGCCCTTCCCGTAGGTGCAGCTAAAAGTACATCAAGTCCGTACTTTTCAAAAATATTGATTATTGCCTTTATGATTGTGGTTTTGCCCGTGCCCGGCCCCCCGGTTATAACAAGTACACTCTGGGTTAAAGCCTCCCTTACAGCACTTTTTTGCTTATCCGCCAGTTCAATGTCTTCAGATTTTTCAACAACTGATATCTCACTATCCATATCCAAATCCATGGCCGGTATCTTATAGTACAGCAACTGCATAAGCCTTCTTGCAGTCCCTGTTTCTGCCTTAAAAAACGGAAGAGAGTAGACTCCCCGTATATCTCCGACATTTTCAACAACCAGTTTTTTCTCGATGAAAAGCCTTACAATAGTATCCTCCACATGTGTTTCATCAACCTCAAGGAGTGATGCGGAGGATCTCACAAGTTCATCATGAGGTACAAAGGTATGACCGTTTCCGTGATATTGATTCAGCACATATCTTGTGCCTGATGCGACCCTGTATTCCGAGAATTTGGACACTCCCATTGACATAGCAATCCTGTCCGCCATCTTGAAGCCTATTCCGAATATGTCATCCGCAAGTTTGTATGGATTTGCCTTGATTTCATTAATTGTATTTGCACCATAGGTTTTATATATTCTGACTGAATAGGAAGGTCCTATCCCATACTGCTCAAGGAACATCATAATATCCTTCAGTTCTTTCTGCTCTTCTATGGCTTCGGATATTTTCGCTGCTTTTTTTTGTCCTATACCTGCCACTTCGGTAAGACGGTCAGGATTGTACTGCATAATGTCAAGAGTATCAAGTCCAAACTTTTCAACCAGTTTCCCTGCAATGTGAGGACCTATTCCCGGTATCAAGCCGGAAGCCAGATATTTCTCTATCCCGTTAATAGTTGCAGGAGTGATCGCGGTATAAGTCTCTACCTTGAATTGATTCCCATAATTCGGATGCTGAATCCATGTGCCGTATGCCTTAATTGTTTCGCCTATATTCAGAAATGAAAAATATCCTATCAGCGTAAGAAGTTCGTCATCCTGTTCCAGGTCCAGCACTGTATAACCATTCTGCTCATTTCTGTATATAACCTCATATATGGTTCCCTGTACTTCATCCATCCTTAACACCTCAAAAGTTGCTTGCATATATTGACGCAGCTTTTTGCTATTCTTATTATAGCAATCTTTCTATATTATCCCTAACCTCTTTTAGTTCAGGATACTTACTATATAAATATTCTGCTATGACTTCCATGAGCTCAAAATCATTTTCATAATCCAGATCCAACACAGCAGTATCCATCATTTTAATTGCATCACATTTTCCGTCAAAAATGTTTTTCCCGCTCTCCAGAAATGCCGGAGAATATGCATATATAGATGCATTCATATCAAAAATTTCAGGTGCTTCCTGACGTGTATTGAATGTTGATTTAATAACCCGCTCATATCCACTCTCTGTTTTCTTTACCATATTGAAGTATGGATTCCTTCTTGAATCAGTTATTGAAAACACCACATCAGCGCCGGTATTCATCTTTTTATCAATGATACTGCAAATATTTGCTGCACTTCTCAATGGTGATGTTATATCCAAATCGACGATCATATTATAGTTGATTGATTTTAGCCTTTCCATTATATTCAGGCTGTTTTGGATTACTGCAACCTTCGGAGTGTTGTCCAAACCAAGAGACGGATCTCTTTCAATAATATCCAGCTTAAAGTTTAATTGCTCTTTAACCATTTGGATAAGGTCCGGACTATCTGTATTCAACACAACATCAAAATCCACTTCCGGGTTTTGCCCTTTATATAAATCAATTGCAGAAATTGTATAATAAGGCAGGGGATAACCTAAAAAATCCCTCAAATTTTTATTCTTTATGCCCTTTGATCCGGCTCTTCCGCATATAGTAAACAGAATATCCTTTTCTATTACCATTTTACTTCCTCCCTTTTGTAAGCTTAAGGACTGAGAAAGCAGTTGATATATCATTATCGTTAACAGCCTTACCTTCAATAATGTCAAAATAATGTTCTATCTCCTTGCGCTGAAAATCATTTCTTTTTTCTTTGAATGATATAACCTTACCGCTATTCATAAATCTGATTTCGCTATTTGCCAGATCTCCTACGATTGTATCCGTGTCAGTAAACAACTGAATCTCCCTTATTGTTTTACGTCCAAA
>JAQVFD010000090.1 GCA_028697435.1 Clostridiaceae bacterium | reverse complement strand
TTTTTATGCCTTTCTTTACATCATTTATCATTTTCTTTATAAGGTTAACAGATATCATAGCATGACCGCACATAGATGTAATTTCCAGATATTTCTCATCCGGAAGCCTGGCCTTATCTCCCCATATACCAAGGCTGTAGTTCACGGAGTGTCTCTTTAGCCCTGCTTCCTTTGCGCAGCAGTCTACCGAATCCACAAGCCCCGATACTATAATTGATATTCCCATATCCTCATCTTTAATATCTTTTAGTGCTGACACCAAGTCTTCTCTGTTGCTGAATACTCCATGTACCATGGGCAATTCACTGTATACATTGCCAATTATCTGGTCAGCCGCACTGTCATACAAGTGTCCTATACCTATGCCTCCCAAATTGACCGGGTTATGTCTCTCAAATATCCTCAGAAACTTTTTTAGTTTTTCTACAATGTTTTCATCATTATTGATTCCTTTTGCAGGCATAACCAATATGACAAAGTCTTCTTTAAAATCTTGAAGATTTGCTACTCTGTGAAGTGTGTGTGTCATTTTACTTAGCCCCCTTAATACGGTCTTCGTACAATGGTCTGCCCAGTCCCATATTGGTTTTTGAGGACGCTGCCCTAATATTAAAGCCATTATTTACTATTACATCTTCGGCTGAGGGCTTGTTGTTCTCATCAACCTTGCATATTACAGCCACGGTAAATACCGTCTCAACCTTGTCCTCTACTGATTTTACCGCTTTCAGTATTTCTGCCAGATCATTTATTTTCGCACGGAATTCAACTATCCCTGACATTATCTTTTCATTCAGTATCTCAGGCTCTATCTCTCCTGTTTTTTTATCAATAATATATGGTGTTACAGGATTGTTTTTTTCATATACTATATCAAACTTAGCTACCGCTTTTGTAATCTTCTCCATATCTCTGAATCTGGCTCCCACTCCCGGTCTTCCCAGTTCTATAGCTACTGCTGCTTCATCAAGGGTATGGATAATCCCTGTAACATCATTTGTCTTAATTTCTTCAGTTCCTCTTCCCATATGCTTTACTTCAATGTTTTCATGTTTCCCGAAGGGATCGCTAAAGGCCTTTCTTACTGCCCTCGGCATGGTGAGAAAAGTCTGTTCTATAGCATTAACGGGACAATTTGAATTACGGAGGCATATACCGCACTCTACGCATTCTTCAAGGTCTATCTGCACAGACTTTTCCCCCGGGTTCATACATTCCATGGGACAATATGGAACACACTTCTTACAATTTATACATTTATCCTGGTTTATCTGCATTTTATGTCTCCTTCCAATATAGTGGGGATTATATCAAGTGGCATGATACTTCATGCTCAGGTGCCAATTCCCTTAATGAAGGTGATTCTTTGCGGCAAATATCCTGGGCCATCCAGCATCTGTTGGCAAATCTGCAGCCCCGCCCCGGATTTATAGGACTGGGAACATCTCCCTTCAATATAATCCTGTCTCTCTTATAGTTGTATTTTGCTATAGGAACTGCTGACAACAACGCCTTTGTATATGGATGCAACGGTGAATGAAAGAGTTCCTTTGATTTAGCAATTTCAACTATCTTTCCCAGATACATAACAGCTATTCTGTTGCTTATATGTCTTACAACGCTAAGATCATGGGAAATGAACAGATAGGTCAGCCCCATACTTTCCTGAAGATCCTGCAAAAGATTCAATATCTGAGGTTGTATTGAAACATCCAATGAGGAAACAGGTTCATCACAAACAATAAACTGAGGATTTAGCGCAAGTGCTCTGATAATTCCCACACGCTGTCTTCTGCCCCCGTCTAATTCATGAGGATAGCTGTTAAAAAGCTTCCTGTTTACTCCGCCTTTTGTCATCAGTTCCATAACTTTTTCATTTATCTCTTTTGAAGGTACGGTTTTGTTTACTATCAAAGGCTCGGCGATTATTTGCCCTATAGATTTTCTTGGGTCCAGACATGAATAGGGATCCTGAAAAATCATCTGCATCTCTTTTCTCATGTCTCTCATTTTATTATTATTATAATTTAGTATGTTTTCCCCTTTATAATATACTTCTCCTGCTGTATGGGGTATAAGCCTTAAAATAACTCTTCCGGTAGTGGATTTTCCGCATCCGCTTTCTCCGACAAGCCCCAGTGTTTCGCCCTTATTTATATAAAAATCCAAGTCGTCAACTGCATGTAGGGAACCTGCCGAAACTTTAAAATATTTCTTAAGTCCTACTACATCAATTAATTTTTCACTCATTCTACACACCCCCTACGACTCTGTGGCATTTTACCAGGTGTTCGGTATCTATGGCTACTTCCTTCGGTTCTTCGATAAAGCAAATATCTATAGCTTCATCACATCTGTTGCAGAATTTACAACCCTTGGGCAAATTCATGGGATCAGGCATTTCTCCCCTTATAATTTTTAGCCTTTTTTCATCGGATTCTATATCCGGAAGACATCCGAAAAGTCCTTTTGTATAAGGATGCAGAGGGTTTGTAAATATAGATTTAATATCCCCTTGTTCTATGACACTTCCTGAGTACATAACTACAACATAGTCTGCGATTTCTGCAACAACCCCTAATGCATGGGTAATAAATATAATGGAGGTATTGTATTTGGTTTTCAAGCCCTTCATCAAGTCAAGAATCTGCGCCTGTATAGTAACGTCTAAAGCTGTAGTAGGCTCATCCGCTATCAGGAGCTCCGGATTGCATGAAAGGCCCATTGCTATGCAAACCCTCTGCTTCATACCTCCGCTGAATTCATGGGGATAATTGTTTAGTCTTGCCTTTGGTATTCCAACAATCTCAAGCATTTCTCCGGCTCTTTTATCCGCTTCGGATTTTGAGACGTTTTCGTGCTGCTTAATTACACCTGATATCTGCTGACCGACTGTTAAGACAGGATTCAGGGATGTCATAGGATTTTGAAATATCATTGATATTTTACTGCCTCTGATCTTTCTGATATCTGCAATGGATGATTTCAAAATATCTCTGTCTTCAAACATTATTTCCCCTGAAGTTATAACTCCCGGAGGATCAGGTATAAGTCTCATTATGGATAGGGCAGTCGATGTTTTTCCCGCTCCTGTCTCTCCCACAAGACCGATAGTTTTGCCTCTTTTTAGATTTAGATTCAGATTGTTTATTGCGTTTACAGTGCCGTCATAAGTTCTGTATTCCATATTTAAGTTTTTTATTTGGAGTAAATATTCGCTCATCCATATCATCTCCTATGATTTTATTGTGTAAATCTGCTATTTCAGGTATTGATGGTATATGTTGGCCATACACTTAATCCCTGTAAGATATTGGTCAATGCTTATGTTTTCATCAGGTGCATGGGTATTAGCTGTTGAGAATGGTGCTCCAAGTCCTATAATAAAGTTCTCGCCTCCCAGGAATTTCGGGAATAAGCACATAGGTCCCGAACCGTCTAATAGCGGCCAAACCACCGGATCAGAACCATATATGTCTTTGGTAACATCTATTGCCAATTTAACAAGCTCATGCTGAGGAGAAATCTGATAGGGTTCATTATTTCCGTGCATTTTTAATTCAAATTCTCCATAAGGAGATTTTTCAATGAACTTTGCAATCTTTTCTTTCGCCTCATCTAAAGTCATATTCTCTACAAGACGCATATCCAATCTCACCCACGCTTCACAGGGTACTATCGTCTTGCCTCTTTCTACGGCCCAACCTCCCTTTATTCCGGATATATTGCAGGTTGGTGTATAAAGGAGTCTTTTCAATATCTCGATTTCATCCTGGTCTTTTCCAAGTATCTCCTTTATCCCGTATTCTTTCCTAAAGTGTTCTTTGTCAAAAGGTATGCTTTTCAAAAGCTCAATTTCTTCATCTGATGGCTTATTAACATTGCTTGTATAACCTTCTATTGTAATCTCGTCAAACTCATTTTTCATGCTGTTTAAAAGCCTGACCAGATCCCATACTGCGTTGGATATCAAAGGTGCATGTCCGGAGTGAACATCCCTTTTTGCTCTCTTTGCCCTTATTTCAACCGATAATATACCTTTGTTTCCAAGATACATCTGAGGTCTTCCGGATTCATGAACTCCTCTGTCACAAATCACACAGGCATCCGCCTTTAAAATATCCGCATATTTTGTAAGATAAGCTTCAAGGTTTGGGCTGCCAATTTCCTCCTCCCCTTCAAAGAAAAACTTCAAACCGGAAGGTATATATCCCAGTGCATGCTTCAATGCTTCAGCAGCCTTGATATTGGCAAAAAGGTTCCCCTTATCATCTGTTGCTCCTCTTGCATATATATGGTTGTCCCTGATCTCTGCTGAGAAGGGGTCAGATGTCCATTTGTCCACAGGATCAGGGGACTGTACATCGTAGTGTCCATAAACGAAAAGCTCTTTATTCTTTCCTTTTTCTTCGGTGGTACCATATACAGCAGGAAAAGCCCCCTCTATTTTAAGCATTTCTGTATTCAATCCAAGATCCTTAAGCTCTTTTTGAATCATTTCCGTACATTCTTCCATACCGATGTTTTCTGTTGATATGCTGGGCTGTCTTAAAAACGTCCGGAGTTCTTCAACCAGTCTTTCTTTATTACTATCAACATAATCCGAAATCTTTTTCTTAATATCATCCATTTTTATTACCTCCTCATCTTTGAAACTTTATCTATTATGCTGGCAGCTGTTTTTATTCCATTCATAAATCCATTGACACTCATATTCTCATTGGGAGCATGATTGTTCTGATCTGCAGATGCAAAAGGTACTACTATGCAAGGTATTCCCAAATTCCTTGTAAACACATAGTTAGGACCTGCGCCGCCTATTCCCGGAAACACCAGAGGTTCTTCTCCCCATGCATCCGTTATTGCTTCATTTGCAACAGCCACATATGGATTGTCAATAGGAGTTCTTGAAGGTGTTATCATTCCATGATGCTTTACCTCAGCGTCTCCATATCCATGCTTTATTAAATGCTTCTTAAACTTTTCATATATATCATCAGGATCCTGGTCAGGCACAAGTCTCATATCAATTTTGACCGTTACCTTATTAGGAATTATTGTTTTTGAACCTTCTCCTGTAAATCCGCCGAATATACCCGCTATATTGCATGTTGGTTCGAATATGAGATTATAGTAGTAATGATCTCCGGTGCGGTTTTGTACTAATTTTGTAATGCCCAGATCCTTCATTATTGCTTCTTTGTCAAGAGGTATCTTTTTTACTGCCTCAATTTCCAGATCCAAAAGGGGCCTGACATCATCGTAAAAGCCATCTATTTTTACAAGGCCGTCCTCACCCTTTAAAGTGCTAAGAAGCTCTATCATTCTCCATACAGGGTTCGGAACCGTTGGAGCTTTCATTGAGTGAACATCTCTGTTGGCTCCGTATAGTGTTATTTCTACATATGTCATTCCTTTAAGGCCAAGGATTGTCATAGGTTTTCCAGATTCATGCACATGACTGTCTGAAAAAATAGCGGCATCGCTTTTAAGCAAATCCTTGTGACCGTCCGCAAATACCTCAAGATTAGGGCTGCCTATTTCTTCTTCACCTTCAAAAATATATTTCATATTTATGGGAACCTTACCCTGTGTTCTAAGATAGGCCTCAAATCCTTTAATGTGAGCAAAAAGCTGGCTCTTGTTGTCGGAGGTTCCCCGTCCGAATATCTTTCCGTCTCTTATTTCCGGCTGGAACGGATCACTCTCCCATAATTCAAAGGGTTCCGGAGGCTGTACATCATAATGTCCATACACAAGTATTGTAGGGGCGTTTTCATCATTTATTGATTCCCCGTATACTACGGGATGTCTGTCTGTAGCATATATTTTGCTTTCAATACCGCTTTTTTTCATAATTTCTGCAAGAAGCTCCGCACATTCGGACACTCCCTCATCTCTTGTACTTATACTTTTCTGTCTTAAAAATGTGAAAAGTTCATCCAAATATTCTTTTTTATGCTGATCTATATATTGAAAAATCTTCTCCATATATTTACCTCTACTTTGCATTTTTTAATATTAATTCTTTTGCACGATTAAGATTAAATATTCCACAAACACAATTCGTCCCCAATCTTTCAGCCGCTTCATCCAAAGTCAACTTTTTGTTCTTATATTTAGCTAATACATCCTTTACGAGATTATGAGAAATCAGATGATGCCCGCACATTGTAGTAAACTCCAATATGTTTTCATCAGCTATAAGCTCAGTCTTCCCAAAATATCCCGCAGATAAGTTTATTGTATTTATCTCAAGTCCTATTTCGTTAACTATGTCTTCTATCTCATCTATCAAACCTGAAACTACTACGGATACTTTAAGCTTTTCTTCCTTTATTTCAGCTAATACCTTTTTTACAGTCTCCTTATCGCTATATGTTGCAGTCACAACCTTCGGAGTTCTGTCAGACAAAAAATCCTCTTTTGTCTGACCTGTGTATAGGCTGCCATATGCAGCGTCACCCATGTTTACAGGCTGGTATTTCAAAAATATTTTCGATATAACTTTAAGCTTATCTCCCGCTTCTTCCTTATTAAAACCAAGGGCGCCCATGGAAAGGATAACATAATCTTTCTTTAGCTCCTCTGCATTTCCTGCCCTATGAAGTGAATGTGACATATATTTTCCTCCTTAAGCCATGGCCATTCCTACGTTTATTTTCGCATTCGGTCTTACTTCAATATTCAAATCATTTAATATCTCTTTATAGTTTTTTGTATCTTTAAATATCAAATCCAATGAAAATACAGTATCTATATCTTTTGCGGTTTCTTTCAGTAAATCCATCATATCTTTGAGATCTTCCTTTTTGATAATGCACTCTACTATTGCAGATGTGACAAACTCCCATCTGGTAATCTCCATTTCATCAGCAAGCTTACCGGTGCTTACATCGACTAAGTGAGTAGTCGGATTATCTTCCGCAAACCTTGCTCCGAATTTTGCCAAATCCATAGTTATCTTTTCAACATCATCAATGTGAGCGCCTACTCCCGGTCTGCCAAGTTCTATACCGATACCAACCTCATCTTCTTTAAACCGTCCCGTGACATCGTTTGTTTTCATTTCCTCGGTGCCTCTGCCTTCTATGGGTATGTCTTTATGGACAAACAACACATTACTGAATTGAGCACGTATTGCCCTTGGCCATTCAAGTTTATCCTGGAAAATTGCTTCCTTTACACACACCTTAGCCCTTAAACATACTCCGCACTCAGTGCACCTGTCAGAATTTACGGAAGCCTTTTTATTTTCGGCTACAATCGCTTCCATAGGACAAAAGGGGATACATTTCATACAACCAATACATTTTTCTCTATCTATAAGCATAGTTAACCTCCTGCAATAATTAGTTCTTCAGTTTCGGGTCAAGTACGTCCCTGAGTCCGTCTCCCAACAGATTAAGCCCCAAAACCAAAACAAGAATGACAAGCCCCGGTATTGAAGTAACATGAGGAGCCACTAAAAGATACTGACGTCCGCTGCTGAGCATAGCACCCCATTCCGGCGTCGGAGGCTGAGCGCCCATACCTAAGAATCCAAGACCTGAAGTTGTGATTATTGCATTACCAAAGCTCAACGTGCTAAGTACTATCAGTGGTGATATTATGTTAATAAACACATGGGAAAATATAA
>JAQVFD010000089.1 GCA_028697435.1 Clostridiaceae bacterium | reverse complement strand
CCTGTCAGCAGGTAAACCTATCTTATCGTGCCAGATATCAAAAGCTTCATCATCATCCAGATAAATAGTAACCCAGAGCCTGTCTTCCGGCATCTTTAATACCTCAGTGCATAACTCCCATGCCCAAGCTATGGCTTCGTCTTTGAAATAATCTCCGAAGGAGAAATTACCCAGCATTTCAAAAAATGTTCCATGTCTGGCAGTCTTTCCAACTCTCTCTATATCCGGAGTCCTGATACATTTCTGACAAGTAGCTACCCTCAAACTTGGAGGTACAGCTTGCCCTGTAAAAAATGGCTTCAAAGGCGCCATACCTGAGTTTATGATAAGCAGGCTCTTGTCACTCTGAGGCACAAGAGATGCGCTTTTCATTCTCAAATGATCTTTGCTTTCAAAAAAACTAAGAAATTTTTCTCTTACTTCATTAAGTCCTAACTTTTCCATGTCTATTCCTCCAGTATGTTTTATTAAAAAATATTTTATTAAAAAAATTAACTCTCCATCCCGGTTAGGGACGAAGAGATCTTCGCGGTACCACCCTAGTTGCCCGAAAGGGCCACTTAACTGGCTATTGCCATGCAGTATAACGCCTGCAGCGTCATTAAGATGCTCAACAGCAGCTTCAACAGCTTATTCTCAGGGATTCTCACCAGCCACCCCTTCTCTGCAAATGCTGTATAATACAGCATATCGGAAATCAGTCTGCTTACTCCTCTGTATCTACGCAATATGAATATATATGAAGATTATATATTAGCCGGAGAGCTTTGTCAATAAATCACATTTAAGCTATAATTATAGCTTAAATTCGGTCCCTTCCTTGTTTATCCCTAAACACATGTCTGAGAGTCAGTTTAATTGCAGCCAATGCAGGAACAGCGGTAATTAGTCCTATGATACCGAATAACTTTCCTCCTGCTATAAGTGACATAATAACATAAACAGGATGTATTCCCACACTTTTGCCAATTATCCTCGGTGTCAGGAAACCGCTTTCCAACTGTTGTATCAAAATAAAGGCTACTCCCGCATATAATGCTTTACCGGTTGAGTCCAGTAATGCAAATAGTATTGTAGGAATAATGCCTATAAAAGGTCCAAAGTAAGGTATTACATTGGCTATACCGGCAAATATGCCAAGTATGAAGGCATATTTTACTTTAATTATGATCAATGCAACTGTTGTCAAAACACCGACAAAACTGGCTATTACAATCTGTCCCCTTATATATTTGCCAAAAACATTATCAATATCTCTTAGCAGCACAATGAATTTAGTTCTTTTTGCCTTGGGAATAACGAGAATGAATTGATTTTTAAAATATTCCGCATCCTTCAGCATATAAAAAGTGATTACAGGTACTATTATTATATTGAAAAGCTGAGAAAATATATCTATTATTCCGTTGGCAATGTTCTGAAGCAGAGTAAGAATCATACTTTGCAGCATAAGTATGTTATCATCCAGCACGTCCTTAAAACTTTCGGGAAGCCCGCTTTTCATATAACCATCCTGAAATTGCCGGAAAAGTTCCTGCATCTGTTTCGAGTACTGGGGTATATTGACAACCAATGCACTGATTTCTTTTATCAGTTTAGGTACAAGTACAAAGGAAAGAAGCATTATCAACGCTATAAAAATCAGATATACAATAATTACACCAAAAATTCTCCTGATACCCTTTTTTTCAAAAATACTGACTATAGGATTCAGCAGATAAGAAAACACCGCAGCAATAATAAATGGCTTTATTACTGTGCTGATAGTAATGCCGTATCTTAGAACAACAAAAATCAATACTGCAATGATGATAATATGTGTAAGCCTGATATTGACCTTCTTTGAACCCCAAATATTATTCATATGGATCATCCTATATATAAATTCAGATACCAGATGCCAGATACCAGATACCAGAATTCGGGTATCCCTTCGAAGCCTTGCCCTAATCTAGCGACTCGAGACTAGCGACTAGCGACTAATATAATATTTTATATGACGAATACGCGTTATTAATGATAATAACTCAGCAATGAATGCCCGCTTTTCATTTCTACTATATGCCGCCCACTGAGAAAGTCGTCTATATACCCTTCTGACAGCTCATACGCCTTAATAATTCCGGTATCAGTATCAAAAAGTATATCCCTTATAACTCCCAGGCTCTCTCCTTCGTGGCTGCGAATAAGTTTCCCCAAAACATGCTGATAACTTTTAAACCGTTTTTGCTTTGTTAAGAGACTCCTTGAACTAATATGGCTTATACTTCCCTTAACCCATATACCGTTCTGAGAAATAGACTCAACATTTTTAAAGGGCATTGCTTCCAATGATCTTCCCAATACTTTTTCCCGGCAAACCAAGGCATGTACCCTATATTCCCTTATATCAATAATTACATCTTTTATAGAGCATAGCTTTTGGGCAGACATGCTATCAATGACCGGCAGGTCAATTAAATCGTTTATCCTGAAAATGTTAATCACCTCACATTTTTACAAAGAAAAAAGACCGATTCCGGTCTTTTTAATTTTTATGGTTCTCATGGCTATTATAAAGTTCTCTCAGATCATGAGCCATAATACCCTGCTCTTCAGCCATTTTCTTAAAGATTCCTGCCACTTCTCTGTCATCTATCCTCTTTGAATACATTTCAAAGTCTCTTACAAGTTCCATGGTATTGTTCCAAGCTCTTTGAAGACAATCTCTGGCACTCATCATATTGTTGTTGTTCAAGCTTTTGCTATTCACTATAACACCTCCGCAGCTTTATTCCTGTCATTATTTTAGCTTAAACAGTCAATATTATACTTCAAATATTTCATTATGATTCTTACTGTAATAAAATCTCTAAAATTACGGAAATAAAGATATTTCTGTTCATTAATCAGCATAACTTTGCGCGAAAGAATAATTTAGCGCAAAGTTGCTGCTTTTTCAACAGTATATTTCTAATTTCTGCAGCAAACTTTACTTCTCAATAGTACCGCCGCCTACCAGCACATCCTTTTGGTAAAATACTACTGCCTGACCGGGAGTAATAGCCCTTTGAGGCTCATCAAATACTACCTTTACTCTATCATCATCCAAAGGAATTACCTTTGCGGCAGCTTCTTTTGCACTGTACCTTATCTTTGCTTTTACTTCTATCGGCTCCTCAAGTTTTTCCAAAGTCATGAAGTTCATTTTTGAAGCGATTAGCTCCCTAGTGAATACCTCTTCCTCATCCCCAAGTACCACAAGGTTTTTCTCCGGAATAATTTCTACTACGAACATAGGCTTCCCCAAGGCTATTCCCAAGCCCTTACGCTGGCCGATGGTGTAATGTGCTATTCCCTTATGGGTACCAAGCTTTTTACCTTTTGCATCCACAAATAACCCCGGCTTTATTTCACTGCCCCTTCGCTCACTTAAGAATCTTCCATAGTTGTTATCTTCAACAAAACATATTTCCTGGCTTTCGGGCTTATTGGCAGTACCGAGTCCAAGCTTCCTTGCTATCTCCCTGACCTGACTCTTATTATAATCTCCAAGGGGCATAAGTATATGCTTCAACTGATCCTTGGTCAGATTATAAAGCACATAAGTCTGGTCTTTATCGGGAGCAGCAGATTTTCTGATAACATACCTTTTCAGATCTTCATCATACAGTATTCTTGCATAATGACCTGTGGCAACATATTCTGCGTCTAATGCTTTTGAGCGCTCTAACAGAGCATCAAATTTTATAAATTTATTACAGGCTATACATGGATTTGGAGTCCTTCCCAACATATATTCATCAACAAAATAATCAATAACCAGCTTCTCAAATAATTCTTTAAAGTTCATAACATAAAAGGGTATGTCAAGTTTCGCACATACCCTTCGGGCATCCTCCACAGCAGATAAAGAGCAGCAGCCACCTTCTTTCTCCACGGCTTCCTTGCTTTTATCCTGCCAAATCTGCATTGTGACACCTATTACATCATAACCTTGCTGCTTAAGCAAATATGCAGCGACAGAGCTGTCAACCCCGCCGCTCATACCTATTACAACTCGTTTCTTCATTTGCATTCAACTCCTAATGAGAATACAGAACTAATGACACTTCCGCTCACATTTACTGCAGCATTCTTCCTCGTTAGGTTCGTGTCCAACATATTCAGATGTTTTGACTTCCTTACCCTGCTTTTTCATGTAGTCTTCTATTGCAGCTTTAACAGCTTCTTCAGCCAGTACCGAACAGTGTATTTTTGCGGGAGGCAGTCCGTCAAGAGCTTCAACTACAGCTTTATTGGTAAGTTCAAGAGCTTCTTCAACTGTCTTGCCCTTTATCATTTCCGTGGCAATACTGCTGGTCGCAATTGCAGCCCCGCAACCAAATGTTTTGAATTTAACATCCTTTATGATGTTATCCTCAATTTGAAGATAAATTTTCATTATATCTCCGCACTTTGCATTACCTACTTCGCCTACACCGCTTGCATCAGCTATTTCACCGACATTTCTGGGATTTGAAAAATGATCCATTACCTTCTCACTATACATTAGTATTTCCTCCTTTAACCTTCTCATACAAAGGTGACATTTGTCTTAATTTATATACTATCTCCGGAAGTACTTCCAGTACATAATCAATATCTTCTTCAGTATTGACAGCTCCCAAAGTCAATCGGAGAGAACCATGGGCTATTTCATGGGGCAGACCTATTGCCAGCAGTACATGGGAGGGATCCAATGATCCCGAAGTGCATGCCGAGCCGCTGGAACCGGCTATGCCTTTCATATCCAGATTCAGAAGCAATGCCTCACCCTCTATGAATTGAAAGCTGAAGTTAACATTCCCGGGAAGCCTTTTGACCGGATGTCCATTCAATCTGGTATAAGGTATCTTTTCCATTACACCGTTTATCAGCCTGTCTCTGAGGTTCATTAACCTTTTGCTTTGCTCTTCAAGGTTTTCTGTTGCTAACTCAATTGCTTTTCCGAGTCCTACAATCCCCGGAACATTTTCCGTACCTGCTCTTCTTCCTCTTTCCTGAGCACCCCCATGAACAAAGTTTATAAGCTTTATTCCTTTCCTTACATAAAGTACCCCGATTCCTTTTGGACCGTAAAATTTATGTGCGGAAAGAGACAGCATATCTATGTTCTGCTCCTTTACATCAATTTTCACACTTCCTACTGCCTGCACTGCATCTGTATGAAAGTAAATACCCTTATCCCTTGCAAGCTTTCCAATCTCTGCTATCGGTTGTATTGTGCCTATTTCATTATTGGCGTACATAATAGAAATCAATATAGTCTTCTCTGTAATTGCATTTCTAACATCTTCTATGCTTACAAGTCCATGTTCATCTACAGGCAAATAAGTGACCTCGAAGCCTTCCTTCTCTAAGTACTCACAGGTGTGCAGCAAGGCATGATGCTCAAAATTCGTGGTGATGATATGATTGCCTTTGCTTTTGTTTGCATAAGCTGCACCCTTTATTGCCCAGTTGTCTGCTTCAGAGCCTCCTGCCGTAAAATATATCTCCGAAGGCTCTGCGCCCAAAGCCTTAGCTACCCTTACTCTTGCAATATCAACATGTTTAAGTGCATCTCTGCCGAACTTGTGTATACTGGAAGGATTCCCGAAGTTCTCCTTAAAGAACGGGAGCATTTCCTCCAGCACTTCGGATTTTGTGTAGGTTGTTGCTGCGTGATCCATATAGATTGCTCTTGTTCCGTTCATACTATTTCTCTCCTTCTTTCTTTTGTTTAAGCATATAATAATCCTTTACCATATCATCTAGTGTTATTGAATCTACTACATTATTAATACCTTCCATTATTCTTTCCCAAATCAGTCTTGTTACGCAATATTCCGCTCTTGTGCACTCCGGATCATCATCCAGGACACATTCTGACGGAGCCAGGGGACCTTCAAGGGTTCTTATAATTTCTCCCACTGTTATTTCATCGGGTTTTCCAATAAGCTCATATCCTCCCTGAGCACCTCTGACACTGGTTACCAGACCGGTCTTTTTCAGAGGAACAATAAGCTGTTCAAGATATGTTTCAGAAAGCTGCTGCCTCAAAGCTATTTCTTTTAAAGACATCGGTCCCTTGCCATAGTTCAAAGCAAGCTCATACATAATCTTGAGCCCATATCTCCCCTTAGTTGACAGAATCATATTATCAGCCCCTTATTAATTCCTACCTTTTAAGTCGGATTTCAATTCAAGATTACCATAGCATATAAATGTTGTCAATAATAATATCAGCTTTTTAGCCCAAAATCATAAAAAAAATACAGGGTGTTGATGTTGATGTTCAACAAACACGCTGCATTTAATTTTATGTTATTATAGCATCTCAAAGAGATACAGTCTCATACACTTCATGCATCATATCTTTTAATCTTTCATATGTTTTTATATACTTATCATAATAAAAATCATATATTAGTTTATTGTTCCTGTCAGGCATTATCGTCGACTTAAATTTCACCATTTTTTCTGTGGCAGCAGAATAATCGCTGTATACACCTGCTCCGATTGCAGCAGTCATAGCCGCTCCTAAAGTCATTGCCTCAGTTTCTTCGGTAATATATATAGGTAACTGGCAGACATCTGCGTATATCTGAAGCCAAAGTTTGCTTTGTGCTCCGCCGCCTCCCGCATATATTTTACTTACCGTAAAACCCTGTTCTTTTAAAACCTCAAGTATATGTCTTGTTCCATATGCAGTTCCTTCATATATTGCTCTTACAATATGTTCATTTTTATGGTTTAAACTCAGACCCCATATAGCGCCCCTCGCTTTAGGATCACTTAAGGGACTTCTGTTTCCTTGCCAATAATCAAGAAGTACCAAGCCATCAGACCCCGGTGCTATTTTTTCTGCAAGTTCATCCAGAACGGAGTAGACATTTTGTTTTCTAACTTTTGCTATCATTTCCTGCATATATGCAAAGTTATCCTTAAACCATTTTACTATAGAACCTGTTGATGTTTGTCCCCCTTCAAGCACCCATTTCCCTTTAATGATTGCTTCGTCAAAGGGTCCCCACACTCCGGGAACAAAAACCGGATCAGATGACAAAGCCATATGACAGTTTGAGCTGCCTATTATCAAGGCCAGTTCCCCTGCTTGCACAGCTCCGAGCCCCAACATACCTATATGTGCATCTATTCCACCCTGTGCCACCGGAATTCCTTCCACCAGTCCCAAATCCTGCGCTGCGTTCTTAGTTAATCCTCCAACAAAATCCCCAAGGCATTTAATATCTTCAGGCCATTTATCCATTAATTCAACCATACCTATTTGTTCAAGCAAGTCAAGGGAAAAACCCCCCTCGCTTTTTACATAGTTCCACTTAGAAGCTATATGATCCATACATATAGTCCACTTGCCCGTCAATTTATATGTAAACCAGTCAGTGCATTCAATAAACCTATATGCCCTGTTAAATATATCCTGTCTGTTTCTTTTGAACCATAGCGCTTTTGGAAGCATCCACTCAGGCGATACCCAGCCTCCTGAATATTTCAAATACTTATGCCTTGTAGCAGTTATCTCCTCAGCTTCCTTAACTGCCCTAATATCCATCCATATCAAAGCCTTATGGAGAGGTGCACCATTTTCATCAACAGGCAAAACTGTGCAGGAGAATGAATCA
>JAQVFD010000088.1 GCA_028697435.1 Clostridiaceae bacterium | reverse complement strand
AGTCAGACCTATGGGGCTCATGGGCAAGGTTACCGAGGATAAGGCATAAGGGGGGTATAGATATTGGAAATGAATATATTTTGGGGATACTCACACTAGCCGGAATAAACCTTATGACAGTGCTCGGATTATCATTGCTCACGGGATTTACAGGTTTGTTTTCCTTTGGACATGCAGGTTTTATGGCAATAGGAGGATATGCTACAGCTCTTATGACAGTTAATTTCAAATGGCCATTTATACCTGCTCTTCTTGTAGGCGGACTTTCTGCGGCTATTGTAAGTGCTATTCTGGGTAAAGTAACATTGAAACTAAAGGGAGACTATTTTTGTATAGCCACTTTGGGCTTTGGCGAAGCAATAAGACTTATACTTGACAACGTGCAGACTTTTGGCGGCGCAAGGGGCTGGCCCGGTATACCTCATCATACAAATTTCTATAACGTAATTGGTATTAACATAGTCGCAATTATTATACTTGCCAATTTGATTCACTCACGGCATGGGCGAAATATGATTGCAGTGAGGGAGGAGGAACTGGCATCTCAGATTGTGGGCATTGATGTGTTTAAGTATAAGATGACTTCTTTTGCTATCAGCGCGGCTTATGCAGGAATTGCAGGGGGAATGATGGGGCATTACATGACCTTCCTGCAACCTAAGATGTTCAGCTTGGCAAAGTCTACAGAACTTACGATAATAGTAATATTCGGAGGACTTGGAAGTATATCCGGCAGTGTGCTGGGTGCATTGGTGTTAACATCACTTCCCGAAATATTAAGGGCCTTTTCTTCTTGGAGATTGGTATTCTATGGATTAGCCGTAATATTCATTATGATATCCAGACAGGAAGGTTTGATGGGCGGTTATGAATTGACACCCAAAAGCATGAAAAGGCTTTACAGAAATGCTGTTTCTAAACGCAAAAACGCCTTAGAGAGTGCGGGAGGTGACAAGTAATATGGACATACTGGAACTTCAAGGTCTTACCAAGACCTTTGGCGGACTTACAGCAGTTGGAGACGTGAATTTCAATGTTAAGAAAGATAGCATTACAGGGCTAATAGGACCTAACGGTGCCGGCAAGACCACAATATTTAATCTTATTACCGGCGTTTATAAGGTTACAAGCGGAAAAATAATATTTGACGGGAATGATATAACTAATAAAGAAACATTCCTGATAGCAGACTCAGGAATCACCAGGACATTCCAAAACATCAGATTGTTTAAGAAACTGTCCGTTTATGATAATGTACTCACAGCATGCCACCACAATGCCAATTACTCAATTATGGATTCTGTATTAAGGCTGCCAAAGTACAGGAAGCAAGAAAAACAATTGCGGAATCAAGCATCAGAGCTTATCGGAATAATGGGGCTTGATGATAGAAAAGATCTTATTGCCAACAATTTGCCCTATGGACTGCAGAGAAGACTTGAAATAGCCCGGGCACTTGCACTTATGCCAAAACTGCTGCTATTGGATGAACCGGCCGCAGGAATGAACCCTGATGAAACAGAGCAGCTTATGAAGCTTATATCGGAAATCAGAGAAAAATTCAATCTGACCATACTTATTATTGAGCATCATATGGACCTTATAATGGGTGTCTGTGAAAACATCATGGTGCTTAACTTTGGCTGCAAGCTTGCAGAGGGTACCCCCAAAGATGTACAGAATGATAAGTCGGTTATCGAAGCGTATTTGGGGGTGGAGGGATAGTTATGTTGAAAGTTATGAATTTACATGTTTACTATGGTGGTATTCATGCATTAAAGGGCGTAAATCTTGAGGTCAATCAGGGAGAAATCGTATCCATCATCGGTTCTAACGGTGCAGGAAAGTCTACTCTGCTCAATGCGATATCAGGTTTTTTAAAGTACAAAGAAGGCGAAATTAATTACAAGGACAACAAGGTGGGAAACAATCCGAGCAAAGTAGTTAAGATGGGTATTTGTCATGTACCTGAAGGCAGGCTTGTATTTGCCAACCTTACTGTTAAGGACAATCTTAATATGGGTGCATATCTCCGAAATGACAAAAATGGAATTAGCGAACACCTTGAAAAGGTGTTTGCACTTTTTCCAAGACTCAAAGAAAGGGAAAAACAGATAGCAGGAACCTTAAGCGGGGGAGAACAGCAAATGCTTGCTATGGGTAGGGGTCTTATGAGCAATCCTGAGATAATGCTTCTTGACGAGCCTTCTCTTGGGCTTGCACCACTATTAGTGCAAACAGTTTTTGATATTATTGTAGATATAAGGAAAATGGGGAAAACTATCCTCCTGGTAGAACAGAATGCTTACAAGGCGTTGTCTATAGCCGACAGAGCTTACGTATTGGAGCAGGGTAAAATATCAGCCTCCGGGAGGGCAAGTGAAATAGCAAGAGATCCCAAAATACAAGAGGCATACCTGGGATCCAAAAAGTAATATGATAAAAGGATAAAATGGTTTTCAGATAATTAAAAAATAAGGTCAAGTGAATATTTCTTTGCTTGATCTTTTTATTTGCCGTAAGGGATTGTGATTTGCCTCTAATACCATAGAATTCCATGATAAATTTGTATATATATGTTATAATAATAGAATAATGGGACGCAGACAGGGGGACGTTTCACGTGTCCCCTACGGGGACAGGCGAAACGTCCCCCTGTCTGCGACGAATTTTCTTCTACTATGAATCAAATAAACATTTGAGGTAAATATATGTCAGAAAGAAAAGCACCGATGATAATAGATAATGTTGAAATTGCAAGGCAAAAAGAAATAGCCCGGAGAATAAGAGCGAACAATGATGTTGAACAGCTTAGGACCGGGAAACAGAAACGAATGCATGTTATAACTTTCGGTTGTCAGCAGAATAACTCCGATTCAGAAAAAATCATGGGCTTGCTTGCTGAAATGGGATACACAAATACTGATATAAAAGAAATGGCCGATGTCATTATAATAAATACCTGCTGTGTAAGAGAGAACGCCGAATTGAAGCTTTACGGCAACATCGGAGCATTAAAAAGGCTTAAAGCGGATAATCCGTCTTTGATAATAGGCGTATGCGGCTGTATGATGCAGCAGGAGCATGCAGTTGAAATGATAAGGAAGAAATACAGGCATGTGGATATAATATTCGGCACGCACAATATATACAAGCTCCCTGAGCTTATGGAACGCTCAATTGGTGAGAAATATACCTTGATTGATATATTGAACACAGAGGGCATGATAATAGAGGATATACCCGTGCTGCGGGAGGAAAAATTCAAGGCATGGGTTACTATTATGTATGGATGCAATAATTTCTGTTCCTACTGTATAGTGCCTCATGTAAGGGGAAGAGAGAGGAGCAGGAAGCCTGAGGACATCATCAGAGAAATTGAAGACCTTGCAAAGGATGGATGTAAGGAAGTGACATTATTAGGGCAAAACGTGAATTCCTACGGCAAGGATCTGAATATGGATGTGGATTTTGCGGATATTATAAGGATGGTAAACGAAATAGAAGGGATTGAAAGAATAAGGTTCATGACCTCTCATCCTAAGGATATATCCGATAAGCTAATTAGCACCATGAGAGATTGCAAAAAGGTGTGTGAGCAGCTTCACCTTCCTTTCCAGGCAGGGAGCAACAAAATATTAAGAAGGATGAATAGAAAGTATACAAAAGAGGAATACCTTAATAAGATATTAAAGGCAAAGCAGGAAATACCCGGTGTGGCGCTCAGCACAGATGTGATAGTCGGCTTTCCCGGTGAAACCGACGAGGATTTTGAAGAGACCCTTGATGTGCTGAAAAGAGTGGAATTTGATCAGGTATTTATGTTTATATATTCAAAAAGAATCGGCACTTCAGCCGCTGAAATGGAAGATACAGCTACCTATGAAGATAAACACAGAAATTTTGAAAGGTTGGTAAAGCTTCAAAACGAAATTTCAAAAAAACTTAACGATGCTTATATGGATAGATGTGTAGAAGTTTTAGCGGAGGGAAACAGCAAAAATGACCCATTAAAATACACCGGAAGGACTAGAACCGGCAAAGTTGTGAATTTCACAGGGGTTGAGGGGATAATCGGAAAGCTTGTAAATGTAAAGATAAATGAAATTCATTCATGGTTTTTGAATGGTGAAATGGTTAATGAGGTGAAGGAGTAATGGCACAATTAACACCAATGATGCAGCAATATTTTGAAATAAAAAACCAACATAAGGATAAGATACTGTTTTTCAGATTGGGAGACTTCTATGAAATGTTTTTTGATGATGCAATTACTGCATCAAAGGAACTTGAGATAACCCTTACGGGAAGAGATTGCGGGCAGGAGGAAAGGGCACCTATGTGCGGTATTCCTTACCATGCAGCAGAAAGCTACATTGCAAGATTAATAGAAAAAAACTATAAGGTGGCAATATGCGAACAGGTTGAGGATCCAGCATTGGCAAAAGGTATTGTACGCAGGGAGATTATTAAGATAATTACTCCCGGGACGGTAATAGAAAGCTCAATGCTTGATGAGAGGATCAACAACTATCTGCTATGCATACATGCGGATAGTAAACAGACAGCCTTGTCCTATGCGGATCTTTCCACCGGGGAATTCTACTGTACTTATGGCGAAATAAGCGAAGCAACGGCTGTTAAAAATGAAATAAGCAGAATAAATCCTGCTGAAATAATATCCAACATGGATCTGCAAGAAGTCAAAGATGCCAATATTACTTACAATATCCTGGACAAGAGATATTTCGACCGCGATGCCTGTGATAGAAGGATTAAAAAGCAGTTTGGGGTATCAAGTCCCGAAGGACTCGGAATAGAAAACGAAGCTCTAATAAAAAGTACAGGAGCATTGCTTTTATATCTTGATGATATACAAAAAGTCAGTTTAAATAATATTAATTATATCAAGAGATACAGCATTAGCAATTTCATGGTGCTTGACCAGAGTACCAGAAGGAATCTGGAGCTTTCAGAGACAATCAGAGGCAAATCCAGGAAAGGAGCGCTTCTATCAGTTATAGACAGAACTTCGACTGCTATGGGAGGAAGGAAGCTAAGAAGCTGGCTTGAGAAGCCTCTTCTTAGTACATTTGAAATCATCAGCAGACTTGATGCTGTAGCTGAGCTGTATGATGATTTTCTTAAGCGGGAAGAGATAAAGGAATATTTGAAAAGCATGTATGATATTGAAAGGCTGTCAACAAGAATTGCATTGGGAAGTGCCAATGGGAAGGATCTTATAGCCTTCAAGAACTCAATAAGAAATTTACCCTACATAAAGAGCCTGCTTTCCGATTGTACAAGCACTCTTCTCAAGAGCATCTTTGAGAGAATGGATGTTCTATCGGATTTATTCAGTATAATTGATGCATCAATAAATGAAGAACCACCTTTTCTGCTTAAGGAAGGAAAACTGATTAAAGACGGCTATCTTCCGGAGTTGGATGATATACGTTCCGCATCAGTCAATGGGAAACAATGGATAGCTAAGCTGGAGCAGGAGGAAAAAGAAAAGACGGGCATAAAATCTTTAAAAATAGGCTTCAACAAGGTATTCGGTTATTATATAGACATTACAAAATCCAACCTGCCCATGGTACCTGAGTATTTTATCAGAAAACAGACCCTCTCAAATTCAGAGAGGTATATAACGCCGGAGCTAAAGAGGCTGGAAGACTTGGTCCTTGGCGCGGAAGAGAAGCTTATAGAACTGGAATATCAGATTTTCATACAAATTAGAAATGAAATAGCGGAACACATTAAGAGAATACAGCAGACAGCATCGTATCTTTCGGATATTGATTGTTTATGCTCACTGGCTGAAGTATCCCAAAAGTTTAATTATGTTAGACCGGAAGTAAATAATGACAACAGAATAATCATAGAAAACGGAAGGCATCCGGTGGTGGAAGCTCAGGACAAGGAACTAAAGTTCGTTCCCAATAATACTCATCTGGATGTTGATGAGAACAGGATGCTTATTATCACAGGACCAAATATGGCGGGAAAATCAACTTATATGAGACAGGTAGCACTTATTACACTATTGGCTCAGATAGGGTGCTTCGTTCCGGCATCAAAAGCTGAAATTGGCGTTGTTGACAGGATATTTACAAGGGTTGGGGCTTCTGACGACCTGGCATCTGGTCAAAGTACTTTTATGGTAGAGATGAGTGAGCTTGCCAACATTATAAATAACGCAACCGGCAAGAGCTTAATAATACTCGATGAGATAGGAAGAGGGACAAGTACCTTCGATGGGCTAAGCATTGCTTGGTCAGTGGTAGAGTATATTGCTGACAAAACAAGGCTTGGAGCAAAAACGCTTTTTGCAACTCATTATCATGAGCTAACCGAACTGGAAGACAAAATCGAAGGGGTCAAGAATTATTGCATCCTGGTGGAGGAAAAGGGGAAGGATATAGTATTTCTCAGGAAAATTGCAAGGGGCGGAGCCGGCGGTAGTTATGGAATTCAAGTAGCGCGGCTTGCCGGTATACCTGAACCTGTACTTGAAAGATCCTCGGAAATAATATCAATACTTCAAAAATCTGAAAAGAACAGTCATACCGATGTATATGTTAGGCGACGAAGAAGAAGTCCGGTTTTAAGTGATCATGAGCCTAATCTTTTTAATTATGCCGGTTTTTCATTGGCTGAGGAGATAAAATCCCTGGACGTAGCGAATATTACGCCCGTTCAGGCACTTAACATACTGCAGGAGATGCAGGAAAAAGCCAGTGACATAACCCGTAATATTTGCAGCAAATGAAATGCCGCAAATATAGGGATTTAGTCATATAAGTGCAAAACTTTTATGTGAAACATAAAAGTTCAGGCACAAGAGGAGAATAATATGGGAAAAATTCATGTACTGGATGAATCAACAATAAATAAGATTGCGGCAGGAGAAGTGATAGAAAGACCTGCTTCAATAGTAAAAGAGCTTGTGGAAAATTCTATAGATGCAGGAGCTGCTGCAATCAGTATTGAGATACTGGAAGGCGGGAAAAGCTTAATTACTGTATCTGATAATGGCTGCGGTATAATGAAGGAAGATACGGAACAAGTATTTTTCAGGCATGCAACCAGCAAGATAAAAGATTCCGGAGATATTCAGGGAATAAACACCTTAGGCTTCCGAGGAGAGGCTATGGCCAGTATAGCTGCAGTATCTGAGGTAGAGCTTTTAACAAAGGCGGAAGGGGACACATCAGGAAGTCATATTATTATCAAAGGCGGAAAACCAGTACAAAATGTAAGTATAGGTTATCCTACAGGAACAAGTGTAACTGTAAGGGACTTGTTCTTTAATACTCCCGCAAGGTTGAAATTTCTGAAAAGCGATTCTTCAGAACAGGGAGCCATAGTTGATATTGTTGAAAAACTTGCTATGACAAATACCGGAATATCAATGAAGCTTACGGTAAACAACAAAGTAGTATTACATACTCCTGGAAATGGGGACTTGCTTTCTGTAATTCTCTGCATATATGGGAAAAGTATTTCAGGAGCGATGCTTCTCCTTGAATACTCGAATGATAATCTAAGCATAGAAGGATATATAGGAAAGCCTGAAATTGCAAGGGGTAATTCTACATACATGACCTTCTCTGTAAACAAGAGATATATTAAGAGCAGAATGTTGTCAGAGGCGGTGAAGCAGGCTTACAAAAC
>JAQVFD010000087.1 GCA_028697435.1 Clostridiaceae bacterium | reverse complement strand
ATATTCCTTGATTTCATAGGTTGCCCATTTCTTCCTTGAACCTTCTTTAATGCAACCTATATAGGAAGAGAAAACTAAAGGCAATAATAAGCAGAAAAGTTTGGCAGCTGGCACTTATCTTTTGAAGGGAGGTTATGCTGTGAATTCCATGGGTAATAAAGTAATTGGCATAATCAAAGGCAAAATTCCGGAACCCCCCGAAGCAGTTAACTGCTCAGATTTGACTATGTTTAAACCAAGATTTTTTGTAGAGGGTAAAAACCAATTTAATTTCTACCATTTTGTCATGCCTAAAGTTTATGTTCCCGGGTTTTTTACAGATAAAAAGGAGCATGATATGCCAAAGGATACTATATTGGCAACCAATCCGGGACAAAAACTAATGGTCTCGCCAAAAAATAAGATATACAATGCTTCCGATGATATAAAATTTTTTTGCTTATTTATTGAGCCAAATAAGATTCGGGAATTATCCAAGGCGGAGTATAATAGGAGTGATTTTTCATTTTCAAACAATGTAACCCATTTGAGCAGCAACCTTATGTCACTTATTTCAAAACTGGAATTTGAATACAGGAATTGTCAGACAGGTCACAAATTCATGTTGGATTGCCTTTCCATGGAGATTACAATTAGCCTTATGAGAGAGCTGAGGAGCAATATGGCATTTATGCCCGAGCTTCGCAAATACTCCGCAAGAAGGGAGTTAAACACGGCAATCGACTTTCTCTGGGAAAGTGAAGATATGGAGTTTTCTCTGGATAAGCTGTGTAAGACAGTAAATCTGAGTCCCTATTACTTTGAAAGGCTGTTTAAGGATCATACGGGCAAAACCCCTTATGAGTATTATATGGATATAAAAATTTGCAAGGCTTTGGAATACCTGAAAACAAAATCCTATTCAATTACAGAAGTATGCTTTATTCTGGGATTTTCCAGCCACAGTCACTTTACCTCAGTTTTCAGAAAAAGGGTCGGAAGAACTCCTTCGGAATTTATTAAATCCATTGAATGATACATATCTGCATGGCAATTATTTGACAATGAAATGGCAATAATGTGATATCAAAACCGAAGTATAATACTATATAATCTCCTTATGAATTTGATAAGGAGTGATTTTGCATGTCAAAAAAATTAAGGATTCTTATGCTGCTTACAATAGTACTCTCCTTTGCGTTAGGTGCTGTCGCCAATGCCAACGGAGGGCTCACAATGTTGACAGATGTATACTTGAATAATGATATCAGTGTAGTAATAAACGGAACTGTTTTTAATGCCAAGGATCCCCAGGACGGCTCCACATATGTCCCCATGACATATAAAGGGCGCACCTATCTCCCCTTAAGGGCGGTTGCCGAGGCTGTAGGGCTTCCTGTAGATTATGATGCGAACACCAAAACTGCATACTTAGGTACAAAGCCCAATACAATCGGCGGTCCCGCACAGGAGGTATATATAAATGCGACACCGGAATATGCAGGTGCAGCAGAGAGTTATAAGACAAAAAAGATTGATGCCAGCCGGTTAACCACCTTAACGGGAAAAACCTTCGAATTTGGCTATTGCGGTGATACCGGTCGCTTTATGAAACCCACATTTTTATGCGATTTCAAATATAAGAGATTGAAGTTTAGCGTTTACAGTGCCTGGGATCAAAAAGAGCTGGAGGCAGGTTATAGCTCGGATACCCCACTTACAATAGAAATAACTGATGAACATGGAACAGTGATTAAAAGTATTAAAGATTTGAAACATGGAACAGAAATGGAGTTTGATATTGACTGTATTGATTATAAAACTCTCGGAGTTTATTGTACCGGTGGCGCAACCATAATCGGAGAGCCAAAGTTTGTGAAGTAGAATAAATAATAAAATGAAGAGGGAGTATCACAACACTCCCTCTAAACTTTAACGGTTATACTCCTATTCCATCCAGAATCATCGGACCTAATTTGAATACATCACCTGCACCCATTGTAAACACCATATCTCCGGGTTTTGCTTCATGAACTATGAGATCTGCAATGCTTCGGAAATCGTTCCTGTAAACAGCATTTGCACTATATTTGTTTATACTGTCAACCAACTCAGAGGGATTAACCAGTCCCGTATCCTTTTCCCTTGCCGCATAGATATCTGTTATTATTACATTATCCGCATCATAGAAAGCTTCGGAAAACTCGTTAAACAGGGTCCTGGTTCTTGTATAGGTATGGGGTTGGAATACACACCATATCTTCTGATGGGGGAATTGCTTTGCGGCCTGTAATGTAGCTTTGATTTCAGTAGGATGATGCGCATAATCATCAACTATTGTTATATTATTTCGGACGCCCTTTATATCAAAGCGTCTGTAAGTTCCTTTAAACTCTTTAAGACTCTTCTTTATTATATCTGTTTGTATACCTGCATTATAGGCTATTGCTATGGCTGCCAAAGCATTAAGTATATTATGCTCCCCGGGAATCATTAATGAGAAGGTGCCAAGCCTCTTATGATTGTGAATAACCTGAAAAGTGGGGTGACCAAAGTTATCATATTTAATATTTTTTACAGAAAAGTCAGCCTTGTTTTTTATACCATAGGTCAACACCTTACAGTCAACTTCTTTTGATACATCCAGTGCATTTTCATTATCGCTGCAAACAACAATGGCTCCATTCGCCGGTACCAGTTTTGCAAATTTCTTGAAAGCAGATATTATGTGATCCAAATCTTTATAATAGTCTAAGTGGTCCCTTTCTATGTTTAATACGGCAGCTACAAAAGGATAGAACTTCAAAAAGCTTTCACAGTATTCACATGCTTCGGTAATAAAATAATCACTTTTACCTACCCTGACATTCCCATCAATTGCTTCTATTTCGCCGCCAATGAGTACTGTGGGATCTAAGCCGGCATTTTTAATTATGATTGAAACCATTGAGGTAGTTGTTGTTTTTCCATGACAACCAGCAATAGCAATGCCATATTTATAGTTTTTCATTATCATGCCAAGGAATGTAGCCCTATCAATAACAGGAATTCCAAGTTCCTTTGCCCTGATTATTTCACAATTGTCCTGCTTAACTGCTGCTGTATAAACCACAAGTTCTGCAGCTTCAACATTTTTCGGATTATGGGGTATGGTAACTACAGCACCGTTTTTTTGGAGTTTGTTTATTAAATTGCTGTCATTGATGTCAGAGCCGGTGACGTTATAGCCGGATTCAAGCAATATCTGAGCCAGACCGCTCATACTGATACCGCCAATACCCACAAAATGAACATTCTTTACATCATTAAGGGAAATCATAGGATACACTCCTTAAAAAGATTAAGTTTTATATGACGTATTGATTTTACATTCTTATGCCCATACTGTCAACTTTTGTTTTGGTAATGTCAAAGATTTGGAAACATCATTAATATTCATATTATTATTATAGCCAATTTCTTGTTACTAGTACATTGAAATATCTAATTTTATTGCATGTCTCCATGTCTCACTAAAAATTGAAAAATTATGATTGATTTAAAACAGTAAAACTACAAACAATATCATTAATATTCTTATTGATTCATATGCTGCTGATATTACTTATCGGTGACGGTGGCAAAACCTGCACCTATATAATTTACAAAAATGTTTGTTAGAAAAAGAAGGAAATTACTAATATATGACGAATTATTATTGAAATGACAAAACGAACGACGGGAAGGTGGTGAACTAGAATGGAAATAACAGACGTAAGAATCAGGAAGGTTAATGCGGAAGGCAAGATGAAGGCAGTAGTCTCAGTAACCTTTGATAATGAATTTGTAGTTCATGACATAAAGGTTATAGAAGGCCAGGAAGGATTGTTCATAGCTATGCCGAGCAGAAAAACTCCGGACGGAGAATTTAAGGACATAGCTCATCCGATAAATTCTTCAACCAGGGAGAGACTGCAGACCTCAATTCTGGAGGAATATGGAAAGGTTAAGAACGAGTAGCACGGATTATAGATATCCACCTATATCATAGGTGGATGTTTTCTGTATGACGGGCATTTTTTGATTCCCTTCATTATATATATAAAGTAAGTCAGTTAAGAATCTGAAGGGGGTAAGAGAATGACAGATAAGAAGAAACAATGTCCAAAGATGGAAAAGACAGAAATGGATATGCATGACATGGAAGTTCCGGAGATGGAAATGCCTATGCATGGCTGTCCAATGATGTGTCCAATGATGTGCCCCATGATGCCCTATGCAGAATGGCAAGAGATGGAGGATATGAGGATACCTACTTGGTATGAAGAAGATGACAGCGACTACAGCAGTGAAGAGTCGGATGAATATCCTGTGTATTGGAAGCATAAGAAAAAGCATAAATATCCTCCATACCAGTTTTACTGGCCACCTTTTTATCCTGTAAAGCCCTATAAGAAAAAACATAAGAAATGGTAATCTTATAAAAGAAACGAGTATCATTATTTGCGCAATAAATAGTGATACTCGTTATTTTTTATACAATGTTGAAAAAGGGTATAATAAGTGATATATTCAACTAAGAATATCTATTAACCATTATGTAAATAATTGTAAATAAAGAAGGTAGGTTAAGATGCAAGAGAATTTATCAAATGAGATACTCAGGCTGAAAAAAGAGAGGAATGCAATTATATTGGCACATAACTATCAAGTGCCGGAGGTTCAGGATGTTGCGGACATAGTAGGAGACTCGTATTCCTTGAGCCAGAAGGCAGCCGAAACAGATAGTGATGTAATTGTATTCTGCGGAGTGCATTTTATGGCGGAGAGTGCTAAAATACTCTCTCCCGATAAAACAGTCCTGCTTCCTGTAAAGGACGCCGGGTGCCCTATGGCTGACATGGTCACCGCACCAAAACTGCGGGAAATGAAAAAAAGGTATCCTGACGCAGCGGTGGTATGCTATGTGAATTCCTCTGCCGAAGTAAAAGCTGAGTGCGACATTTGCTGCACCTCTTCAAATGCTTTGAAAGTAATTGAGAGTCTGGAACAAAAGCAAGTGATTTTTGTACCGGATGAAAATCTTGGCAGTTATATAGCATCAAAGGTTAAAGATAAAGAAATAATTCTTTGGAAAGGTTTCTGTATAACCCACAAAAGAGTTAAGGCTGAGGAAGTAAAGAAGATAAAGCAGATGTACCCTGATGCAAAAATACTAATGCATCCTGAGTGTGAACCTGAGGTTCAGAAGCTTGCCGACTTCCTTGGAAGTACATCGGAGATAATAAAGTATGCGGGAGAAATACCTGAAAAGGATATTATCATAGGTACAGAAGAGGGAATTCTTCATTTACTTAAGAAGCAAAATCCGGACAAGAATTTCTACCTGCTTTCCACGGGGTTGATATGCACAAATATGAAAAAGACAAGACTTAGTGATGTCCATAACGCACTTCTGAATATGCAGCACGAAATACATGTGGATGAGACCATAAGGCTGAAGGCCCTGAAGTCACTGGAAAGAATGCTGAAGATAAAATAGGAGGGATATATGTGCCGCTGAGATATTTAACCGACTTTGACACTCAGAAAATCATAAATGAAAAGTGGGATGTAGTAATAATTGGCAGCGGTGTTGCCGGACTCTATTCGGCTGTTAACCTTGATCCAAGCCTTAAAGTGTGTGTCCTGAGCAAGGAGACCATGGATGAAAATAACTCATATCTGGCACAGGGCGGGATTGCAGCTGCTATTGGGGAAGATGATATGCCGGAGTATCATTTTAAAGATACCATTAAGGCCGGAGCCGGTCATTGCAATGAGGAAGCAGTATCCATACTTGTTAAAGAAGCTCCCAAGGACATAAAACTGCTTTGCGAATTGGGTACGAATTTTGATAGGGAACCGGACGGAACCCTAACGAGAACAAGGGAAGGAGGACACGGCCGCTTCAGGATTGTACATGCTCTCGGGGATGCTACAGGGAAGGAGGTTGTGGATTCTCTTCTCAGGGTTTGCAGGGATAGGGAGAACATAAAAATAATAGAGAATTGCTTTGCAATAGATATTATTCTCTCTGAAGGAAGGGCCGCCGGGGTACTGATTACGACAGGAAATGATGCGGAGGCAGTAAAGAGAATATTATATTGCCGTAGTGTTATTTGTGCCAGCGGAGGTGTCGGCCAGGTATACAGGAACACCACCAATTCCGAAGTAGTCACAGGGGATGGAATTTCTATGGCATACAGGGCAGGTGCAAAGCTTTCCGATATGGAATTTGTTCAGTTTCATCCTACGGCTTTTTACAGACCGGAAAATTCCGGAAGCCGTTTTCTGATATCTGAGGCAGTCAGAGGCGAAGGCGGTATATTATTAAACAAAAACAATGAAAGATTTATGCTTAAATATCATGAAATGGCAGAGATAGCACCTAGAGATATAGTATCAAGGGCAATATTCTCCGAAATGAAAAAAACAGGAAGCAACTATGTGTATCTTGACATAACCCATAAGGACTCTGATTATCTGAGAAAGAGATTTCCAACCATATACAAAAGCTGTCTTGAGCATGGAGTGGACATAACGAAGGATTATATACCTGTTTCCCCGGTACAGCACTATTTCATGGGAGGGATAAAAACTGACCTGATGGGAAGAACAAATATTGAGTGCCTGTATGCCTGCGGTGAAGCGGCAAATACAGGAGTTCACGGGGCTAATAGACTGGCAAGTAACTCCTTGCTGGAAGGACTTGTATTTGGGAGGAGAAGCGCTGAGGATATTAATTCAAAGATAGAAACGCTGAAATTTGAAGAGGTACATGTTTCAAATACTTACAAGTCATCAGGAAAGTCTTTGAATGTAATGGATATCAGAAACAGAATAAAAACACTGATGGATGCCCATGCCGGAATTGAAAGAAACGGACCGGACATGGAAAAGGCATTGAATCAGATTGATGATATAATAATCAGCCTTGAGGACGCAGGAATGGAAAGCGTAAGTGCATTGGAGACACTTAATATCGCTTACGTTGCACACCTGATATTAAAAGGCGCTATTGCAAGAAAGGTCAATTGCGGCAGTCATTATAGAACGGACAGTGAATGAGAAAACATTTTGGGGGAGGCTGTTCTAAGTTGGACAAAATTATCATTGATAGTATAATTAAAAATGCTCTCAAAGAGGATCTGGGATGGGGTGATGTGACAACCGACTTTACCATACCGGATAAGACTGTCATAAGAGGTAACTTTATCGCCAAGGAAGAGGGAATTATCTGTGGTATAGAAGTGTGCAGGAGAGTTTTTGAAATAATAGATGAAAGCATTGTCTTTAATGTATTCCTGAAGGATGGTAAAAGGGTATCTAAAGGAGATATCATAGCAGAAATAAGTGGTAATGCAAGTAGTATATTAAAGGGTGAAAGAACAGCTTTGAACTTTTTACAAAGAATGTCAGGGATAGCTACAATGACTTCCAAGTACGTTTCTGAAATCTCCGGATTGAAGACCAGAATTGCAGACACACGAAAAACTGCACCCGGACTAAGGATTCTTGATAAATATTCTGTAAGATGCGGAGGAGGTTTCAACCATAGGTTCAACCTTTCTGATATGGTACTTATAAAGGATAATCATATAAAAGCTGCGGGGGGCATAACTCCTGCTGTTGCCGCAGCAAAAGATAAGGGTTCTCATGCACTGAAAATAGAAGTGGAAGTAGAATCTATAAAAGAGCTTATAGAATCCATAGAGGCCGGAGCTGACATTGTTATGCTGGATAATATGACACTGGATATGATGAAGGAGGCTGTAAGCATTGCAGGAGGGAAAGTATTGCTGGA
>JAQVFD010000086.1 GCA_028697435.1 Clostridiaceae bacterium | reverse complement strand
GAAGAAGGCAAAAAACTGGGATTAACTTGGGGAGGAGACTGGAAGTCGATAGTTGATAAGCCTCACTTTGAATACACAGAAGGATTGAAGGCTGCAGATCTAAGAGCAGGCAAAAGGCCGTCCTGGTGGTAGGAAAAGAATGAGGGCCTCCCTAATTGTGGGAGTCCCTCCATTTTTCTAGCATTTGCATTCGCTCTTTGATTCAAGGAGTTCACTTAATATTGTTTCGCAGTCAACGATTATTTCGCAAATGCAGTGGATATCTACGAACTTGAATTTGTCATGGCAGCGTAAGACGGCAAGATTTCCTATTACTGCAACTACTTCTACATTTTCCTGAACACAATCATCGCAGGTATTGAGTATTATTGTAGCCCTGTTGTCCTCATTGTCTGCCAGTAAGCACAGCAAGTCCCTTATATTATCCGGAAAGTGCCTTATCCTAAGATCTTTATCTCTTCTGCATTCTTTGCCCATTTAATTCACCTCCTAAATATTTGAGGATAATAGATTTATTTTCACGATTCACACAGAACCATAAATCTATTTGCAGAAAACGAATTAGATGCCTTGTATTGTCCTGCATATACCTCTGATATCATAATATTAAACTGCTTAAATAATGTGACAGCTAATACAAAAAATTATTGAGAATCCTGGCACCGGCTGCCGGGTTCTTTTTTTTATTTTCTTTTTATAGTATATTTATAGGGGAGGTGCGTTATGGGTAGTATTGAAAAAATAACGGCAGGAATCAGACCTGCATATAAAGACAGTATGAACGAAGCTGCAGAAAGGCTTGACAAGCTTATAAAACCCATTGGCAGTCTTGGCAAGCTGGAGGGGCTGGCTGTAAAGATTTCCGGTATAACCGGAAAACAGAATAATGAATTTAATAAAAAAGTCATAATAATAATGGCGTCTGATAATGGTGTGGTTGAAGAAGGGGTAAGTGCCGCACCTAAAGAAGTTACCTCGCTGATGACCTTAAGCATGCTGAAGGGTGTTTCGGGAGTTTGCGTGTTGTCAAAGCATGCAGGTGCTGATATCAGAGTTGTTGATATAGGAGTCGGAAGTGATTTGGATTACCCGGGACTGATAAACAGAAAAATACGAAAGAGTACTTCCAATATAGCAATAGGACCTGCTATGAGCAGGGAAGAAGCGATATTAGCCATCGAGACAGGGATTGAAACGGTTTCACAGCTTGTTGAGGACGGTTACAGCCTCTTTGGGACCGGTGAAATGGGAATTGGAAATACAAGTACCAGTAGTGCCGTTGCAATGGCATTCCTTGGCTGCAGTTCGGAAGAAGTTGTGGGAAAAGGTGTTGGACTGACTGAAGAAGGCTATGCCAATAAGAAGTCAGTGATTGATAGGGCAATAAGAGTAAACAAACCTGATCCTGAAGATCCCATTGATGTGATTTCCAAAGTAGGGGGTTTTGATATCGCCGGTATGGCAGGGTGTTTTCTGGGAGCGGCTTACCACAGGGTGCCTATTGTAATAGATGGCTTTATTTCAGCGGTGGCTGCCTTAACGGCATACAGGATTAATCCGCTGGTAAAGGATTTCATGATACCATCTCATTTATCCGAGGAGCCCGGATATCGTATTGTAATCAATGAAATGGGACTTAAGCCTATGCTGGATCTTAATATGAGGCTGGGAGAGGGCAGCGGCTGTCCCTTAGCATTCAATTTAATTGAGGCTGCGGAAGTGATCATATCCGATATGGCTACCTTTGAGGAAGCTACAATAAAGGATGATTTTTTAATTGATATGAGAAAATGAGGAGATAAATAATCTATGGGGAGAGCAATTCTTATAACAGGCGGTGCGCGAAGCGGCAAGAGCAGTTATGCGGAAAAGCTGGCAAAGGAACTGGAAGGCAATGTTTTGTATATAGCCACGTCAATACCCTTTGATGAGGAAATGAAACTGAGAATTAGAAAACATAAGGAATCAAGACCTCAGGAGTGGGATACCTTTGAAGGGTACAAAGGCTTAGAAAAAGTAATATCAGAAAAGGGCCGGCAATATAAAGGGATACTTCTCGACTGTATTACTGTGATGGTGACAAACCTGTTACTGGAGTATACCGGTATGGAAGACAGAGATTTTCTCAGTGAGGATTTTGAAAAGGCGGAAGCCGCAATAGAAAAAGAAATTGAAAAGCTTATGGCCGGTATCAGAGAATCGGAAGCAACCGTTATACTTGTCACTAATGAGCTGGGAAGCGGAATAGTGCCGGAGAATACTTTAGCCAGAACATTCAGGGATATAGCGGGAAGGATGAATCAATACATAGGATCCCGGTGTGATGAAGTTTATATGACTGTATGTGGAATCCCCCTAAGGCTGAAGTAATAAGGAGGACCAAGGATGAGGATTTTTTTGATTGCCCTGCAATTTTTGACAAGAATACCTGTAGGCAAGGATTTGAAGGCAACTGAAGAGGATTTTGCAAAGGGTGTTGTTTATTTTCCGATAGTGGGGTTGATTATAGGTGCATTTAATCTGACTATACTGGTTACTGCATCAAAACTATTGGGGGGAGTATTCCCCGTTATATGCTGTCTGATTGCGGGAACTGCCATTACCGGAGGCCTTCATGTGGACGGTCTTGCGGATACCTGCGATGGTGTTTTCTCGGCACGGAACAAGGAAAAAATGCTAGAGATAATGAGGGACAGCAGGATAGGCACCAACGGGACTATAGCAATTCTTTTCGATTACCTGATTAGAATGTCGCTGCTTTCCATGCTGACCGGAAAAGCACTATATGGAGCAGTGCTTTTGTCTCCGGTGGCGGCAAGGATGCTTATGGTATTACTAATAAAGACCTCCACCTATGCTCGTTCGGGTTCGGGTCTGGGGGGGCTTTATCTGGAGAAGCAGACTATGAAAGATACAGTGCTTGCTGCTGCAATCGGGTTTGTGATAATTCTTGGCTTTGGTCAGATATGGGGTATAATTGCCCTTGGACTAAGTACAGTTATTTGCTTCCTGTACCGTAGTTTTATATATTCAAAGCTGCAAGGAATGACGGGGGATACCTTAGGAGCTGCCAATGAGATTTTGGAGGTGTCCTTTATATTAATAGCTGCAGTTATGGTGGGGAGGGGAATCATATGAAGGGCAGCAGAACTGAAATTTATCTTGTAAGACATGGGGAAACAGAAATGAACATAACAGGAGTATATTACGGTTGGACAGATGTGGGACTTAGTGAAAAGGGAGTAATGCAGGCAGAGGATTTATACGATATACTTCAGGATGTGCATTTTGATGCTGTAATCTCAAGCAGCCTTATCAGGGCAGTTGAAACCGCTTCTATTGTAAGCGGATATAATCCCGATGTAATAATTAGGGATGACCGGCTGAGAGAGCTTAACTTTGGAGAATGGGAAGGTATCCATCACAGAGAATTAAAAGAAAATCACAAGGAAGTCCTGGAAAAATGGGGAAGCGATTGGAAAAATACTGCTCCCCCGGGAGGAGAGAGCTTCTTTGAAATATATATTCGGGTGAAGAGCAGTATTGAGGACATAATTAAGGAATATCGAGGAAAGAGAGTTTTGATTGTGTCCCATCAAGGAACAATGAAGATAATACCCATGGTGCTTCTGGGCCTTACCGAAGATGCATTTTGGAGTTTTACCGCAGAGCAGGGAAGATACAGCCATTATGAGATTGATGAAAAGGGGCAATGTATTATACGAAGAATCAACTCGGGAAGGTAAATAATTACGTTGTGCGGTGCAATACTGCGGAAAGGGAATTAACATGGCGAAAAGGGAATTGAAATCAAAAAGCCTTATGATACAGGGTACTGCTTCTTCTGTTGGAAAAAGCCTGATGTGTACTGCAATTTGCAGGATACTTTCCCAGGACGGATATGATGTAAGTCCGTTTAAATCGCAAAACATGTCTTTGAATTCATATATAACCTTAGAAGGGCATGAAATGGGAAGAGCTCAGGTGATGCAGGCGGAAGCCTGCGGTAAGCTGCCTGAATCCTGCATGAACCCTATACTTTTGAAGCCTGTTTCAGACAGAAAGTCCCAGGTTATAATTGAAGGCAGTGTTTATGACGACATGGATGCCGTTGAGTATTTTAACTTCAAGCCGGGACTTAAGGCGCGAATCTCGGACATTTACCGCAGGTTGGAGGACAGAAGTGATATTGTTGTCATCGAGGGGGCAGGGAGCCCTGCAGAGATAAACCTTAATAATGAAGATTTTGTAAACATGGGCATGGCAAGAATTGCCAAGGCTCCTGTACTGCTTGTTGGGGACATAGACAGAGGCGGTGTCTTTGCATCACTGGCAGGTACAATGCTGCTTCTTGACGAGGAAGAAAGAAAGCTCGTAAAGGGCGTAATAATAAATAAATTCAGAGGCAGTTTGGAAATACTAAAACCGGGGCTTAAGATGCTGGAAGATATTATTAAGGTTCCTGTATTAGGCGTAATACCTTATTTCTGTATGAATATAGAGGATGAAGATAGTGTTTCGGAATGGCTGAAATCAGGTGCGGATAGCGGAGGAGAGCTGGACATTGCGGTAATTAGGCTGCCTTATATGTCTAATCATACTGACTTTAACGCATTAAGGCTCCATGAGGATATATCCCTGAGATTTGTGGAGACCGGCAAGGAACTTGGTCAACCGGATATAATAATACTGCCTGGTACAAAGAACACTATTCATGACATGCAGACACTTCAAAAAACAGGAATGGACAAAAAAATACTGAAATGTCATTCCAAAGGGAGTATTGTTATTGGAATTTGCGGCGGTTATCAGATGCTTGGGAAAGAAATATCAGATACATTGAAGGTAGAATCAGACAGCGGATATTCAAAAGGTTTGGGGCTTCTTGATATCATTACCGAGTTCAGAGAGAATAAATTTACGACTCTTTCTCAAGGCAGGGACAATATATTCGGAACTGAGGTAAAAGGATATGAGATACATATGGGGGAAACACTGAACGTGGGTATTGGAGAATCCTTTATTTCTGTGTCTGAAAGAGGGGGAAAAAATGTATCGGGACAGGATGGAATGATGAACAAGGACCATACTGTATTCGGGACATACTTTCACGGAATATTTGACAGCTCGGAATTTACCAGAAGCTTTCTCAATATGGTAAGGAAGAGAAAGGGGTTGGACTTGCTGGAAAATTCAGCTCCTGATTATTGGAAGTACAAGGAAGAACAATATGACAAACTTGCTGAAATTGTACGATCTAACATTGATATGAATAAACTATATGAAATATTAGAAAAGGGAATTTAAGATCAGGTATTTTTAAGCATATAATCCATAGCATAAATCCGAATAATGATATATAATAGAGTTTGTGATAAGCTTGGTGCTTGAGTTTTTACATTCCGTGATAATGAAAAATACAAGGTACAGAGCTGTATGTAATATATTTGGAGGTGCCGAAATGAATTTGGATAATCTTGGTGCAAAGGTGCACCGTAATCTTACTGTAGGTAAGCTTGTTGAAATCGCACTGAAAAAGGAAGGGGCTGAACTTACCGATACAGGAGCCTTGAGCATCAATACAGGGAAGTATACCGGCAGGTCCCCCGGAGACAGATTTATAGTAGACGATCCCAGCATACACGATAAAGTAGATTGGGGAAAAGGTAATGTACCCATAAGCAATGAGAAATTTGACAGTTTGTATAACAAAATAAAAAGTTACATAAAAGACAAGGAGCTTTTTGTATTTGACGGTTTTGTGGGGGCTGATCATAATCATAGAATGCCCATAAGGGTTATAAATGAATATGCAAGTCAGAATCTTTTTGCACAAAATCTTTTTATAAATCCAAAGGAAGGAGAACTTGAGGGTTTTGAGCCCGAATATACCGTTATAGCCGCACCGGGCTGTCATGCTGCCGGTTCAGCTGACGGTGTTAATTCCGAAGCTTTTATAATTCTGAATTTTGCCAAGAAAATTGTTATTATAGGCGGTTCGATGTACTGCGGAGAGATAAAGAAATCCATTTTTACCGTTATGAACTTCATACTTCCTATGAAGGGAGTAATGCCTATGCATTGCTCAGCAAACATAGGGGAAAATGATGATGTGGCACTGTTCTTTGGATTGTCGGGTACAGGGAAGACTACTTTGTCTGCGGACAAGGGTAGAAGACTGATAGGAGATGACGAGCACGGCTGGACAGAGGATGGAGTGTTCAATTTCGAGGGAGGCTGTTATGCAAAATGTATAAAGCTTTCTAAGGAAAACGAACCTCAGATATATAATGCCATAAGGTTTGGTACGGTGGTAGAGAATCTGGAACTGGACCCTGAGACAGGAGTTCCGGACTATGACAGTGAGAAATTTACCGAGAATACCCGCGCGGGATATCCCGTAACTTTTATTGATAATGCTGTTCCCGAGGGAATAGGAGGCAATCCTTCTACAGTAGTATTCCTTACAGCTGATGCTACCGGCGTGCTGCCGCCGATCTCAAAGCTTTCAAAAGAGCAGGCAATGTACCATTTCATGTCCGGGTACACAAGCAAACTGGCAGGAACGGAAAGAGGGATAATAGAACCTACAGCTACATTCTCCACTTGCTTCGGTGCACCCTTTATGCCGATGAAGCCTCAGGTTTATGCAGAACTTCTGGGTAAGCAGATTGATAAGAACAATGCGAAAGTTTTCCTTGTAAATACCGGATGGAGCGGAGGCTCTTACGGAGTAGGAAAGCGTATGAAACTGTCTTACACAAGGGCTATGGTAAATGCCGCAATTAGCGGAGAGTTGAATAATGTCAAATATGATATCGATCCGATATTCGGATTGTCTGTACCCGTAGAATGCCCCGGAGTTCCGGCTGAAGTTCTGAAGCCGGTGAATGTATGGCAGGATAAGTCGGAATATGAAAAGACAGCCTTGAAGCTTGCAAAGGATTTCAACGCAAACTTCCAGAAATTCAAGGGTGTATCTGAAGATATTGTCAATGCGGGACCAAAAAAATAAGATTGTGAAACAAGAGGCTCTAATGAGCCTCTTGTATTAATGATGCGACTAATTCTGCTGTTTTATCCATATCGCTAATAGCTATGCTTTCGGAAGTGGTATGTACATTTGTCATTCCTATTGCCAATGTTACCGCTTGAATGCCTTTTTCACTCATAATATTAGTGTCACTTCCACCTCCGGTTGATTCAAAGCCCGCTTCGATGCCTAATCTCTTAAGTGCGGAAGTCACAAGCTTTATGGCTTCTGAGTCCTTTGAAATATTGAACTCAGGATAACTAAGATATTGTTGAGTTTCGTGCATAGCACCATATTCGATACATGCACTGTCTATACACTCCAGCATATGATTCGCCTGGGCTTCAACCTTGCTTCTATTAAGGCTTCTTGCTTCCATAGAGATTTTTACTTTATCGCATACTATATTGGTAGCGCTTCCACCGTTTATTATACCTATATTCGCGGTTGTCTCTTCATCTATACGTAGAAGCTTCATTTTTTCAATAGCTCTTGCGGCAACCTGTATTGCACTGATTCCCATCTCAGGAGCAATCCCTGCATGAGTTGCTTTTCCTATTATTTCAGTGTGAATCTTAATCTGTGCCGGTGCCCGCACTATCACTTTTCCAATGTCTCCGCTGCTGTCCAATACATAGGCGATCTTTGATTTCAACCAGCTGTAGTCCATGTTTTTTGCACCGAACATTCCGTCTTCTTCGCAAATTGTGAAAGCTACCTCATTATCACCGTGCGGTATGTTATCCTCTTTTATGTATTTTATTGCTTCCAATATCGCAGCAATCCCCCCCTGTTCATCCCCCCCCAATATGCTTGTCC
>JAQVFD010000085.1 GCA_028697435.1 Clostridiaceae bacterium | reverse complement strand
TTTTAACGGTAACGCAACAGGTTATTTTGGGAGTATGACGAGAACTGCGGTCAGAAAGTTTCAGACAAGTAAAGGCATCACAGTTGATGGTATTGTCGGGAAACAGACATCTAAAGCCCTGTATAGTCCGGGGACAAGCAGCAGAAGTGCGGCTTCAAGAACCACGGCTGCTGTAAGTAGAGAAGGGGAAATTGAAATGCTGGATTGGTGGAAGGAAGCCAATAAGGTATTCAATATCGGAACTACTGCGAAGGTTACGGATGTAGAAACCGGAAAAACATTTAATATAGTGAGAACATACGGAGGCAATCATGCAGACTGTGAGGCAGCCACCCTTGAAGATTCAAAAATTATTAAAGATATATGGGGCGGCAAATGGAGCTGGAGCAGAAGACCGATTATCATTGAAGAAGACGGGAGAAAACTGGCTGCTTCAATGGCAGCAATGCCACATGCAGGTGTTGACAGTCAGCCGGCAAATAAGATTCTGAATAAAAGAAGTCAGGGATACGGACGGGGACACAACCTAGACAAGATTAAAAACAACGGTATGGACGGCGTATTTGATGTACACTTTCTAAACAGCAGAACACATGGTACCAACAGGGTTGATGCAAATCATCAAAAAGCTGTTAAGAAAGCGGCTGCATCAGGGAAATAAACAGAGGGGCACAGTGTTGCAGTACGGTGTAATAAGTTGAATTCGATAATTGAAATTTGTGTCAAATATTGTAATACGAAGTTAATTGAAATAAATTTAGTGTTATGAAATAATAGTAACAAATGTGCTTTTTCAGGCGACAAAAATATACATATTTTTATATTTATTTTTCATCCGATTAATTGATCTGGGAGTGTTGAGATTGAAAAAGAGATGGATTATTGGTGCAGCAGTTTTTATTCTTATTACTATTGCACTTCATATATTCCTATATTTATACGGTATCGAGCGTGCAAAGCTCCTTTCTGATAATACTTATCAGCTGCAGCAGATACATGATGGTATATTACGGATAGCTGGGGCTCTATTTACATTAATACTGCTGCTTGCGGCTACAGCATTGATATCTTTTAATATGGACAGAAGAAGGGATGCAGAAACATTCTTGTCGAACAACCTAAAAATATTGGAGGGGATCATAAATGCGACAGGAGATGGCATACTGGTAGTTGACACTAATAATAAGGTGCTAAAGATAAATGACCTGTTTTTCAAAATGTGGGATATTCCTTCTGATACGTGCAGTTTTAGCGATGCAAGAGATTATTTATGTTTTGTCAGCAGCCAGATTAAGGATTTCGATATTTTTAATACCTGGTTGGACTCTTCATGTAAATCCTGCACAACAGATAATTATTTAATTTATCTTTTCGATGGAAGAATAATCAATGTGTATTTCTGCCCTTTGTTGGACAAGGGCAACCTGATCGGAAGGGTATGGAGCTTTAAGGACACGACAGCACAAGTCAACACCGAGTATGAGCTTGCAAAGAGCAATGAAAGTATTAAACTCATTCTGGAGGCTCTGGAATATGATAAAATCAAAACTGAAATTTTTGCTAATATGTCTCATGAGGTTAAGACTCCTCTTAATATAATTATAGGAACGCTTCACCTTATTGAGTTAAACTTGAATAATGAAAATAATATAACGAAATCAGATAAGCTGGAAAGATATACTACTATTATGAGACGGAACTGCTACAGGCTTTTAAGGACGCTTAACAATTTAATATTTGTAACTGAGATTGATTCGGGTTATGTTGAGATATATGCTCAGAATAATGATCTTGTAAAGATTGTGAAGGATATTGTGTCCGGCATCGAAAAAATCGTAGAGAGAAAAGGAATAAAGCTTGATCTAAGCATTGATCAAGATAGCTTGATAATTGCCTGTGACGCTGATAAAATTGAAAGGGTACTCTTAAATCTTATTTCAAATGCAGTAAAGTTTACGGAAATAGGGGGCAAGATAAGTATATCATTATGTGAAAAGGACCAATATGCATACATATCCGTAAAGGATACAGGCATAGGTATACCCGATGAAATGAAGAAATTAATTTTCCAAAGGTTCAGGCAGGTGGACAAGTCGTTTACCCGCAAGTGCGAGGGGAGCGGAATAGGTTTGTATTTAGCAAAATCTCTTGTAGAAATGCATGAGGGAACAATAGAAGTGCAAAGTGAGTATGGCGAGGGAAGCGAGTTTGTTGTTAAGCTTCCCTTAAAGTTGTCGGAAGAAGATGAAATAGCGGCAACAGTCGAAGATACACCTAATATTTTTAAGGACAGGATTAACATAGAATTTTCTGATATCTATTAAGCTATAGGGTGACGATATCATGAGCAAAACGTGGGATAATAAGAGATATCATACCTTGAATCACTTTCTCAGAGAGAGGTTTGGGGAAAAGGTATTCAAAATATCATTGGATGCCGGTTTTACATGCCCCAATAGAGACGGGAAAGTGTCTTCAGGAGGTTGTATTTTTTGCAGTCCAAGGGGATCGGGAGATTTTGCAGGGACTTCCGAGAATATTGCAGAACAGTTCCATGAAGTCAAGAGAATGATGAACAGGAAATGGAAGTCCGGCAGGTATATTGCGTACTTTCAGGCGTATACCAATACTTATGCAGAAGCAGGCGTGTTAAGGGAGAAATATTTCACTGTACTTAATATGGAGGATGTAATAGGCATTGCCATTGCAACCAGACCGGACTGTCTGCCTGCAGATGTATTGGACTTGCTTTCGGAAATCAATAAAAGAACTTTCCTTTGGGTGGAGTTAGGGTTGCAGACAATCCATGAAAGGACAGCACGGCTTATTAACAGAGGATATGATCTGGATACATACATAGCTTCAGTAAAAGAACTTAAGAAGCGGAATATAGAGGTTGTTACCCACCAGATACTTGGATTGCCGGGAGAGAACAAGCAGGATATGCTTCAGACTGTTGACTTTATATCAAACACGGGAACTCAGGGCATAAAGCTGCACCTGCTTCACCTTCTGAAGGATACTAAGCTTGCAGAAATGTATGAACGTGAAGAATTTCAGCTGATGACCAAGGAAGATTACATAGAGGCGGTAGTTGATTGTATAGAAAGAATTCCCGAGAGCATGGTTATACATAGGATAACCGGTGACGGACCAAGGGATACACTTATCGGCCCCAAATGGAGCCTGAAAAAGTTCGAAGTTATAAATGCCATAGAACACTTGATGATGGACAGGAACACCTGGCAGGGCAAGAAATATGCACCAAATAGTGATATACTGAATATGTTTATATAAAATAGGTTACGAGGTTGCGGGGTCACGGGGTTACGGGGATTTGGATAACAGAATAAAGATAGTAATTCAAAGGAATACTAAACACATGTGCAAAAATGCTTCAAAGGAATACCCTGATGCACCTCGAACCCCGCGCCCCGTACCCCGTGCCAAAAAACCTTGACACAGGCATTAAAACATGCTAACATAATTCATAAATATTGAGATATGCAAAGAATGGGAATAGTAGAAGGATGGACAACTTTAAGAGAGCCGGAGTAGGTGGGAACCGGTAGTTTTAGTCCTTGGAACTCGCCCGGGAGCAGCTGCCCGAAGTGACAGTAAGGCAAGCCGGATTTCCTCCGTTAAAAGGATAGATGGTATTAGTACGCCATCGAAAAAGAGGATTTATAGGCATGGTATGCCGTAAATCAAAAAGAGTGGTACCGCGAATATACTTCGTCTCTGATTGAGATGAAGTTTTTTATTTATTAGAAAGGAGTGTTAAAGATGCCGTATTCAAAAGAAACTGATAGGAAATGGCAGAGAAGATGGGAAGAAACCGGACTCTACAAGTTCAACCCGAAAAACGCAGATAAAAAGCTATATTGTTTGGAGATGTTCTCATATCCCTCAGGGGCAAATCTTCATGTTGGACATTGGTATAATTACGGTCCTACCGATTCCTGGTCGCGTATCAAGAGGATGCAGGGCTATGAGGTATTTCATCCCATGGGCTTTGACGCTTTTGGACTTCCTGCCGAAAACTATGCGATAAAAACCGGAATACATCCCTGGGACTCAACAAAGAGTAATATTGCAACAATGGAGGCACAGCTCAGAGAAATGGGGGCAACCTTTGACTGGGATTACGAGGTAGTAACCTGTGACCCCTCATATTATAAGTGGAATCAATGGTTGTTCCTGAAACTGTACGAAAACGGACTTGCATACAGGAAGGAAGCACCGGTGAATTGGTGTCCGAAGTGCAATACCGTACTGGCAAATGAACAGGTGCTGGAAGGCCATTGCGAGAGATGTGAAACTGAAGTAATCAGGAGAAACCTGACTCAATGGTTCTTCAATATTACGGCTTATGCCCAGGAACTTCTGGATAAGCTTGATGTAATTGATTGGCCGGAGAAGACTAAGAGAATACAGAGGAACTGGATAGGAAGGTCTGAAGGTTCGGAGATTAAGTTTAAGGTCGATGGTAAAGAACTTTATTTTTATACATTTACTACAAGAACCGATACATTGATGGGAGTAACTTATGTGGTACTCGCCCCTGAGCAGGAGCTGGTAGATACTATTACAACTCCTGAACAGAAGGAAGCCGTAGAAGCATACAAAGACTATGCCAGAAAAGCAAGTGAAATAGACAGGCTTTCAACTACCAGAGAAAAAACTGGGGTTTTTACAGGGGCATATGCAGTTCATCCTATAACAGGTGAAAAGGTGCCAATATGGATAGCAGATTATGTTCTTGCCACCTATGGCACCGGTTGTGTAATGGGTGTTCCTGCTCATGACGAAAGGGACTTTGAGTTTGCAGAAAAGTTCAGGTTGCCTATTCCAAGAGTTATCAAAGGGGTGGGTGATATTGATGACAATCTGCCCTTCACAGAATATGGGGTGCTTGTTAACAGCGGCAAATTTGACGGTATGACGTCAGAAGAAGCATTGATGAAAATCACTGAAGAGCTTGCCAAAAATGACCGGGGAGAGCTTAAGATAAACTACAGGCTAAGGGATTGGCTGGTATCGAGACAGAGGTATTGGGGTACTCCCATACCAATAATACACTGTGAGCAATGCGGAGTAGTGCCTGTACCGGAAGAAGACTTGCCGGTACTGCTTCCCTATGATGTGGAGTTTACCCCTGATGGAGAATCACCTCTTAAGAAAAGCGAGAAGTTTATGAATACAGTATGTCCAAAATGCGGAAAGCCCGCACTGAGGGATCCTGATACTCTTGATACTTTTGTATGCTCCTCATGGTATTATCTGAGGTATGCTGACAATAAGAACACCAAGGAGCCCTTTGACAAGGAATGGATTGACAAATTGCTGCCGGTGGAAAAGTATGTTGGTGGAGTTGAGCATGCTGCAATGCATCTGCTTTACGCAAGATTCATTACAAAAGCACTACGGGATATGGGTTATCTGAAGTTCGACGAACCCTTCCTGTCATTGGTTCACCAGGGAGTCATACTTGGTTCTGACGGTGAGAAGATGAGCAAGTCCAGGGGCAATGTCGTTTCACCGGATAAATATATAAATGAATCCGGATCCGATGTATTCAGGACCTAACTTTGCTTTGGCTTCAATTATATTGAGGGGGGACCCTGGAACGATGATGGGATAAAAGCAATTATCAGGTTCTTTGGGAGAGCTGAAAGAATGGTTGAGAGGGTAGCTGAACTGAGAGGACAAAAAAGTAAGAGTGATGTGGCGCAGGATGAGAAGGAACTTAATTATGTCAGGCATATGGCAATAAAGGGCGTTACAAAAGACTCGGAGATATTCCAGTTCAACACCTCTATAGCTAAGATGATGGAACTTTTGAATGCACTGTACAAATATGACCAGGAAGTTGAGAATAAAAATATACCATACTTTGAAGAGGTTCTGGCAGACCTTCTGAAGCTTCTGGCTCCTTTTGCACCTCACTTCGCAGAAGAGATGTGGGAGCAGCTCGGATATGAATACTCGATATTCAGCCAAAAATGGCCTGTATGGGATGAAAGCGCCCTTGTAAGGGATAACATAGAGCTGGCTATACAGATTAACGGTAAAGTCAAAGGCAGGATAGAAGTACCTTCAGCTGCTTCGGAAAAAGAAATTGAGGATATGGCTATGGCAAGTCCGGAAACTGTAGATCTCATTGCAGGTAAACAAATAGTAAGAGTAATAGTAGTAAAGAACAGGCTTGTGAATATAGTAATAAAATAATATACTGATCTCATAATTAAGGCATACAATACAGCGTTACAGAGCTGGTTGTATGCCCTTTAACCATAAGGATATTTTATGAAAAAAATGTAGGAATGTGTAAGAATTGATTGATTATTCCAACAGTTTGTAATACTATTAGATTAATTGAATAGAACCGCTTTCGTTGAGTCGAATTTTAAGAAATTCAGGAAAAGGGGGGACTGATTTATGCTCGGCTTGTTAACCGGCTATATACTTATTAATGTTATCCTTGGAGGAGCCTTATTCATGCTGCGCAGTAATGAATTGGCCGTTATTGTACTGCTGATTTTGATTGTATCTTCCGGAATTATGTTTATAACACGGTATAAAAGCGTAGCAGCAATGATAGGAAATAATATCGAGTTAATTAGTAAAGGTCAATTGAATAAAAATGTCAGGAAGACAGGGATTGGTATGTTCGACGGCATATCATCAAAAATAAATGATTTTATATACAAGGTCAGAGCTCTCATCGCTTCCTTTGGAGTCGTATCAAAGAAGGTAATGAAAGATGCCCATGAGGTGGAGAAGCAGGCGGAGGCGATTAAATATTCATCCGGTGAGATAGCCTCAACGATACAGAATGTTGCAGAGTCGGTAAGTAAGCAGGCTTCATATACTCATAACATGATGGATATGGTGCAAAACTTCGCAAAAGATGCCGAGGGCATAAATGAGAATGCAGAGACAAGTCTTAAGGTTGCGAAGGAAACAAAAGATATTATTGGGGACAGCTTCAGGAAGTTTGAGAACATTAAGCTTAAAATAGAAGAATCCAAGGGATACAATACTAAGGTGCTTCAGGCTCTGGACAGCTTGGACGGAAAGCTTCGGGCAATAGATACAATAACAGAAGCTGTTGAGGGTATTGCATCACAGACACAGCTTCTGGCGCTGAATGCGGCAATAGAAGCGGCCAGGGCAGGGGATGCAGGCAGGGGATTTGCGGTAGTAGCAGGAGAAGTAGGGAAGCTTGCGGATGACTCTTCTCATTCAGCAAAAGAAATCAAGCAACTGATCGACGGAATTACCGACCAAATAAGCGAATTGGCGCTCAACATAAAGGATGAGGCAGATGCCATAGAAGAGAATCTGGTATATTCAACAGAGGTATTGAGTAAGTCCAATATAATAAACGATACACTTATTAGCAACATGCAGGCGGCAGAGAAGATAACAACACTTACAAAAACACAGCTTACGAGTATTGGTAGCATTGAAAAGCAAATTGAAATGATTAATGATTTGACGCAGCAAAATGCTGCAGTATCAGAAGAAATCGGAGCATCAACCCAGGAACAACTGGCTACCATTGAGACAGTCCATGGAAACATCCTTCAATTAAAGGAAAGGCTGGAAGAATCCGATGGCATTGTGGCAAACTTTATGAAGGGTTTTCAGCTTAACGATTCAATAAAAGAGAAAATTAGAAAAACTCAGGAATTGGTAAAGGAAATAACCGGCAAGGGAAATATATTTGGGTCTGATAAGAATTCCATTGAAAAATACCTTAAAGAGCAGCAGAGCAGATTTGAATATATTGAGTTTATGGCATTTATTAACTCCCGCGGCTTTTATGAAGTAACAACTGTAGAGGTTGATGACAGTCTTAAGGATTGCAGTGCAAAGCCTTACTTTATCAGAG
>JAQVFD010000084.1 GCA_028697435.1 Clostridiaceae bacterium | reverse complement strand
GAGCTGTTTAAGCATAGTGTTGCATGCATAAGGCGGTCTATAGAGAATAACAATGAAATAGAGTTTATATATATTGATTCGTCAGGAAATAGAACAAATCGCAGAGTTGAGCCCTATTCCCTGGTGCTGAAAGGCCAAAAATGGTACCTGTATGCCTGGTGTCATATTAGGCAGGAATTCAGGCTTTTCAAGCTTTCCAGGATGAGAGAACTTAAGGAGACAGCAGTGGTCTTTCAACCCAAAAAGGTATCTTTGGAAAAGTTTGATTGGGAAGACCCCTGGAATACCCCTGAAAATATGATCTCACTACGACTGGTATTTGAAAAAGAGCTGGAAAGTTTAGTGACGGATTGGTTCGGGGACAGCATAGAAAAGCTGGAAGACGGAAGACTGCTGGCAATAACCATGCTGCCTGAAAATAATTGGTTATATGGATTTATACTGAGCTTTGGCACGGGAGTAGAGGTTATAGATCCTCCTCATATCCGGAATATAATTGCAGAAATATCCAAGGGGATATATGAAAAATATTCTTTGGAAACATGACATACAGGTGTCATATATGCAGTGTTATAATCAAGAAAAAGTCAAGGAGGAAATAGAAATGAATTATAGCATCGAATTGAAAGAGCAAGGGGCTCGGCCTGTATTATCTGTCAGAAAAATAACAGATGTAGGAAATCTTCCTCAGGAAATCGGGAAGGCATACGGCAGCATTATGCAGTACATGAATGAACTGGGGGAACAACCGGCGGAAGCGCCATATACGGCATATTATAATCTGGATATGGAGCATCTTGATGTGGAGATGGGCTTTCCCGTTTCAAAACAGATTGCAGGAAAGGGAGAAATTAAGGCAGGATCGATTCCGGGAGGAAAATATGCAGAATGTACTTACAAAGGACCTTATTCGGAAATGGTACCGGTATATGAAGCAATGAATAAATGGATAGTTGAAAAGGGATTTGAAGCTACCGGAATATCCTATGAGGTATATTACAATTCACCTGCAGAGGTACCTGAAAGCGAGCTTTTAACAAAGGTAATGCTGCCTGTAAAATAGGAAAAAGCAATATAGGGAAGGGGACGATAACATGACTGAAAAAGATCTTATGCTGGACGGAAGCCATATGCCTGAATATGATGAAATAGTTGGATACATGAATCTGCCTGCAAGGAATCTATGGGAAAATATCAATAATTTTATCCAACAGAGGTATAAATCCTCCCCTAAGATAATGTATAGTTCATGCTCCGGAAAACCCGGATGGAATATGAAGTATCAGAAATCCGGAAAGTCTATATGCACTTTGTATCCGGAGAAGGATGGGTTTGTTGTCCTGATTGTCGTTACCCTTGACCTGATGCCTGTAATTGAAGCTTTGTCTGAAGAATTTTCTGAAGAGACCCTTCAAACTATAAGAACGGCAAAGCCGTATAACGGGACCAAATGGCTGATGCTTCAAGTAAAGAATGATTTGCAGCTTGAAGATGTCAAACAGCTAATTTCTCTGAAGCAAGAGGCAATTGCGCGCTAACGTGCGCAGACACTAGACACCAGACACTAGAGTTGAGAAGGGCTTCGAAGGAATGCCCAGAATTCTGGTGTCTGGCATCTGGTATCTGGCGTCTGAAGAATGTAACAACTTATATTTTGACGTTTTAGAAGTCGGTTTTTACCGGCTTTCCGTTTTCATTCAGAGTAATCCGGGTAATCTTGGATAGCTGCTGAACACCTTCAATCTTTACACATTCAATTAGCTGATATACCTTTGAGGTGTCCCCGTTCTGCTTATATACATCTCCCAACAGCTTAAGTACCGAATAAGGATGGTCAGGGTCTTTAAGAGCAATGAAGGAGGTACCCTGCTTTAGCATTGCATCGCTAACCAGCTTACCGTAATCAATGCCGGTAAGGTCCGGAATCAGGTAGTAGTCAGCCTCATCCCCAAGATCCTCAAAACTCTTAATCTGTTTTATTTTGAAATTGCCCTTTGCCATTGCACTTACAGTTGCAAAAAGAGGCAGGATCCCAAACCCCTTGTGTCCGGAAATTATGATGGAGTCCTTATTCTTTACAGCCTCTTCAATGTAATTGCCATGGGCTTCGGTCATAAAATTCGAGTCTATCAGCTTTTTCATAAATGGATTCATAATAATCACTCCTTGTGTTTGCTAATACCATCCCACTTTAGTATCAGACTTCTTGCCGCTTTTGCTTCATCTATTCTTCTGACAGGGGTATCATGGGGGGCTGTTTTCAAAATATCAGGGTTTTCTTTAGCTTCCTCGGCGATTTTGATCATTATGTCAATGAAGCTGTCAAGGGTCTCGGGGCTTTCAGTTTCTGTAGGCTCTATCATAATCGCATTGCTTACGATAAGCGGGAAGTATATGGTTGGAGGATGGTATCCATAGTCCAGAAGACGTTTTGCAACATCTAAAGTTGTAATATCGTTGTCATTTTCCAAAAGTCCGCTTAAGACGAACTCGTGCTTGCATACCTGCTCCATTGGAAGCTCATAATATTTCTTAAGTTTGCTCATCATATAGTTTGCATTGAGAACTGCCTTCCGACTTACATCCTTCAAGCCTTCTCCGCCCATTGACAGTATGTAGGCATATGCTTTTACCGCAACTCCGAAGTTACCGTAGAAGCTTTTTACCTTTCCTATGGATTCAGGCCTGTCATAATCCAGTATATAGGCGTCTCCCTTTTTCTCAATAACCGGAACAGGGAGGAACTTGACAAGCTCACTTTTGACTCCTACAGGCCCGCTTCCCGGACCGCCTCCGCCATGGGGCGTAGAAAAGGTCTTGTGCAAGTTGAGATGAATCACATCAAAACCCATATCTCCCGGCCGGGCAATTCCCATAATGGCATTGGTATTTGCTCCGTCATAGTAAAGCAATCCTCCTGCCTCATGGACCAGATCTGCGATTTGCTTGATATTCGTCTCAAAAAGCCCAAGAGTACTGGGATTCGTCAGCATTAAGCCGGCAATATCATCGTTTAGCACTGCTTTCAGCTTATCAAGGTCAACAGCGCCGTGTTCATCGGATTCGATTTCTACAATTTCAAAACCTGCTACAGCTGCGCTGGCAGGGTTAGTACCATGGGCTGAGTCAGGCACAATGATTTTATTTCTTTTTTTGTCTCCTCTGTTCTCATGATATGCTTTGATAATCATAAGACCGGTAAGCTCTCCATGTGCACCGGCGGCAGGCTGAAGAGAAACCCTATCCATACCGCTTATTTCCGAAAGCATACCGTCAAGCTCGTACATAAGCTCCAGAGCCCCTTGCACAGTTGCCTGGGGCTGGATGGGATGGATATTGGCGAACCCTCCGAGAGCTGCCATGTCTTCATTAATTTTAGGGTTATACTTCATAGTACAGGAGCCTAAAGGATAGAATCCGGTATCTACTCCATAATTCTTATTTGATAGATTTGTAAAGTGTCTTACAACATCTACTTCACTGACTTCAGGAAGCTCAGGTTCATTATCCCGTACAAATGAAGCGGGAATCATGTCATCAACGCTGACTTCAGGAATATCGCAAGGGGGCAGGCTGTATGCTTTTCTTCCTTCTTTTGAAAGCTCAAAAATCAATCTGTTATAGTTTTTCATCATACCACCTCCATTACTTGCGATAGCTTATCGATCTGAGCTTTTGTACGCTTTTCGGTCACACAGATAAGCAGACTGTTTTTCAGTTCAGGGTATTCCTTATCCAATTCAAAGCCCCCAAGGATGTTGTGCTTCAACAACTCATCATTAACCTTGCAGGAGGCTGTTTCACCAATAACGGCAAATTCCTTGAAGAAGGGTTTATTAAACATAAGCTTGTATTTTCCGCTGCCTGTTAACTGCTTCATGGCATAGTGGGCTTTTTTTGTGCTTTGCTCTGCAACTTCCTTAAGACCTTGTTTACCCATCGTAGTCATGTAAATTGCAGCAGTAAGAGCATTAAGCCCTTGATTGGAACATATGTTGGAGGTTGCCTTGTACCTGCGGATATGCTGCTCCCTGGCCTGCAAGGTGAGTACAAAAGCTCTCTTGCCGTCTACATCTTCCGATTGACCTACAATTCTTCCGGGCATTTTTCTCATCAGCTTTGAAGTTGTAGCGAGAAATCCGAGATAAGGACCCCCGAAGCTAAGGCTATTTCCAAGAGACTGACCTTCTCCGGCAACTATATCTACCCCTGACTCACCGGGGCTTTTCAGTATTCCGAGAGAAATTGGGTCTACGTAATCAATAAGTAACGCTTTATTACTATGAACCATTTTCTCTATTTCGGTTAAATCTTCTATTATACCGAAGAAATTCGGGTTTTGTACTATTACACCGGCGGTACCTGCTTCCACCAGGGATTTCAGTTTTTCCACATCAGTTATGCCATCAGCCATATCCGCTTCGATGACTTCTACATCCCGAAACCTCATATAGCTTTTTAATACGGCTCTTACTTCAGGATGTACGGTTCTTGATACTATAATTGAACTGCGTCTCGCGTTTTCAACAGCCATCATTGCTGCCTCAACACAGGCTGTTGCGCCGTCATACATAGATGCATTGGTAACATCCATTCCTGTGAGGCTGCATATCATAGTCTGGTATTCAAATATTGCCTGAAGTGTTCCCTGGCTTATCTCCGGTTGATAAGGAGTGTATGCTGTGTAGAATTCCGAGCGCATTACCAAATGTTTAACTACAGAAGGTATATAATGGTCATATGCTCCTGCTCCCAGAAAACAAATCAGCTCATCTGAACCCTTATTTTTGCCGCTTAAGGCTTTCATGCGGTCGGAAAGCTCAATTTCTGATAGAGAATTATCCAGGTCAAGCTTTCTCCCAAGTCTTAGTTCTGAGGGGATATCTGTAAATAAATCATCGGTGGATTTTGCTCCGATGCTCTCAAGCATCAGCCTTTCATCATCCTCTGTATGAGGTAAATACCTGTGCATATTATGCCTCCTTTTCGCAGAATTCCTGATACTCCTGTTCATTCATAAGGTCATCAAGGTCGGCTTTGTCTGTTATTTCTACTACTACTATCCAACTTCCATAGGGATCCTCGTTAACAAGCTGGGGTGAATCTGACAAAGCTTCGTTTACTTCAAGGACTTTCCCGGAAACCGGTATATATGAGTCAGAAGCCGCCTTTACAGATTCAATAACCCCGAAAACATCTCCGGCATTTAGTTCGTCTCCAACAGTCGGTAACTCCACATAAACGATTTCTCCCAAAGCATGCTGTGCATAGTCGGTGATCCCTATATAAGCCTTATTACCTTCAACCTTTACCCATTCATGATCCTGTGAATAAAATAATCCTGACTTTGTTTCCATTTTTCGTTCCTCCTTTTAATATTCTTAATGCTATTTTTTGTACTTCTTAGTATAGAACCTTCTGTCAACAACCTTGGCCTTTACTGTATTTTTTCTTATTTGAATCTCTATGGGTGTACCAAGCTCGGAGTATTCGATATCAACCATTGCAAGACCAATGTTTTTCTTAAGGGTAGGAGAGTTGTAACCGGTGGTAACAAAGCCGATGACCTTGCCGTTAGACAGGACATCATATCCATGCCTTGGGATTCCCGGTGCCTCCATCTCAAATCCGACAATCTTTCTTTTTAATCCTTCTGATTTTTGCTTCACAAGAGCCTCTTTACCTATAAAATTTGACTTTCCCAATTTTACAAACATTCCGAAGCCTGCCTCCAAAGGGGTAATTTCAGGTGATAGTTCATTCCCGTAAAGGGGCAGATTGGCTTCAAATCTGAGAGTATCCCTGCAGCCCAAGCCGGTTGCTTTAACACCTTTATCCTTGCCTGTTTCGAGTATTTTATCCCAGACATACTCTGAATCTTCATGTTTCATATAGATTTCAAAGCCATCTTCACCGGTATAGCCGGTACGGGATACCAGACAGTTCTTGCCTGCGATTTTGACATCTGTCTTAAAGTAGAAGAAAGCTATTTCAGAGAGATCTGTATCGGTAAGCTCCTGAAGTATTTCCTGTGCCTTTGGTCCTTGCAGGGCTATTTCCGACACATCCTCGGAAATGTTCTTAAGGTCGACAACATAGTTACCGATATTTTCCTTCATCCACTGAAAGTCCTTATCCACATTGCTAGCATTGATTACAAGCAAATAGAAATCATTTGTATGCTTGTAGATTAGAAGATCATCTACTATGCCTCCATTGGGATAGCACATCATGGCATAAAAGACCTGGTTTTCATTCATTACAGATACATCGTTGGTGACAAGGTTCTGAACATAGTCTGTCGCTTGAGGACCTCTCACTTCAACCTCTCCCATATGGGATACATCAAACATTCCTGCATAATTCCTTACTGCTTCATGCTCTGCTGTTATGCCTTCATACTGCACAGGCAGTGCCCATCCGGCAAAATCAATGATTTTACCGCCGCATTTTTCATGGGCATTGTAAAGGGACGTCTTTTTTGCTTCGCTCATAAAATCATCCTCCTTTTTATTGTTTAGTAATATATTATCCAAATTAAAAAGGGATATAATAGCACAATAAATATACATGCCATCATATCCCTCTGTTCCTTTGCCTGAGAGCTTCCACACCATAGGTGTATTTCTCCTGCGGCGCCGTTAAACGGTCTCTTCAGAGTACCATCCCGTGACGATCCCTTTGCCTGAAAGTGTCTATAAAGAGGGGCCGCTCTTCATATTGCCTCTTCGGCTACCAATAAAGGTATCTCTCGCCATTTTCATCTGGTTTAACCTTATTCTGTTATCATAATTATATATTGGGCAGTAGAAATTTACAACCCTTCGATATTTATTTAACATTCGATAATCGGATAATTACCCCAGAAATTCGGGATTGGTTACATGATCTGCTCTTCATGCATCTTCCTTTCGTAAGAAGAATATTCAACAGTATTATAGTGTTACTTATATGATAAAATATTCTTATAAACAACAAGGAGGCATGTATAATGAAAAAGATAACTGTATTCGGGAGCAGACATTGACCTGACTGCCAGCCATTGAAAGAGTTTCTTTCAAATAATGGAATTAACTATGAATATATCGATATAACAGACAGTATGCGAAATTTGAAAATCTATCTTAGTTTAAGAGATAAAAGACCGGAGTTTGAAGAAATCAAGAAAGTCGGAAGAGTAGGAATACCTTTTATAATGCTTGGTATGGGTGAGAAATTGATATTTGATCAGCCGGAATTGAATGAACTTGAATGAGTTAAATGATGAATTATTTCATTTCAATATGCAGAAAATATCTGTATGAAAAAAAGATTTGTTATATATGGATTGGCCGGATGGATAGCGGAGACTATTTTTACCGGTGTAGGGTCCCTTTTTAGGGGTGATTTGACGTTGCATACATGGACATATATATGGATGTTTCCCATATATGGGCTTATGATACTCCTTGAGCCTGTCCATGATAATATACGAAAGTATCCGGTTGTGATCAGGGGAGGTGTATACACAATAATAATATTTGGGATAGAGTACACAACCGGTTGGATCATCAGGCAGCTTATAGGAATATGCCCATGGGATTACAGCTTGTGGCCGTATTCCATCGACGGCCTGATAACCTTGTACTTTGCTCCGGTTTGGTTTGTCGGAAGCCTTATATTTGAAAAGCTGCATGACTATCTGATGAGCAGAAGATTCTTCTCCTAGAGCATCACCATGCGGCAATTGTACCATCTGCCCTTGGTTCGGTACCGCCAACTACACTGCCACTATCATCCCGCCATATGATTTGTCCTCTTCCAAAGCTCTTGGAATCAGGATTGATTTTTACATTATGCCCTTTATTTATGAGACCTTGCACAGCATCAAGGGGGAAGCCTTCTTCTACCTCAATGCTCTTTTCCCGAATCCACTGCCATCTGGGTGAATCAAGACAATCCTGGGG
>JAQVFD010000083.1 GCA_028697435.1 Clostridiaceae bacterium | reverse complement strand
CGTATGGTGATATTGGATTCACTAAAAGGTGAGACTGACCTAAGGGGTTATGATAGTTTATCCAGTTCCTATGCTGCATTGTATTATCCATGGATACTTATCGAGGACAGTTTGGGAACACAGCTTCCCGTTCCAACCGGTGGTCATATTGCAGGTGTTTATGCATTGACTGAAGCTCAATACGGTATCCACAAGGCTCCGGCAGGAATGGTAATAAAGGGTGCAAAAGGACTTGAATTCAGATTAGATCAAAATGATACTGATATCTTGAATTCAAGAGGAATCAATAGTATCCGTGATATTCCGGGAAGAGGGATAACTGTTTGGGGAGCAAGAACCTTGTCTACCCAAGCCTATGAGGAGTATAGATATGTAAATATAAGAAGGCTGAAAAACTATATAGAAGAATCTGTGCGGGAAGGGCTTTCTTCTACAAGCGATTGTTACAACAATCAGGAACTGTGGGCAAGAGTCAAGTCAGCTATTACAGATTTTCTTACTCAAGAATGGAGAAAAGGTTACTTTGCCGGTAACACAGCCAGGGAGGCATTCTATGTAATGGTTGACCAATCTACCATGAGTCAGACCGATATAGAAGAAGGGAAGCTAATAATACATATCGGAGCAGCTTTGATGAGACCAGCAGAATTTTATATAATAAGAATAATACTTCCGGTTCAGGGGAGCAATTAGGTAGATTCAAGTGCCAGTCTGTTTAAACAGGTTGGCACCTAAATATGCCCTGAGTATAGTATAATATGCTCAGGGCTTTTATCGTATCAATCTTAAGAAATTCGTAAGACTTTTGTCGGTTGTTTTGTAAAATATGCCTGCTATTATTCTAATGAAGGCAGGTGATATATATTATATTTGATAAAAAGATATTGGGGGGCAGTCACTATGGATAAGCTTAATGTACTGGTATGTGATGATGACAAGGCTATTGTTGACGCATTGGAGATATACCTTAAACAGGAAAACTACGGGGTAGTAAGGGCATATAATGGTAAACAGGCGCTGAAAGCTTTGTCCGAACAACAGATCCATCTAATTTTGTTGGATGTAATGATGCCTGAATTAGACGGATTGTCGGCAACCATCAAAATTCGTGAAGAGCAGAACATACCGATAATTATTTTATCGGCAAAGTCGGAGGATACCGATAAAATAGCCGGCTTAAACTTCGGTGCTGATGACTATGTGACTAAACCATTCAGCCCTTTAGAGCTTATGGCAAGGGTAAAATCACAGATGCGGCGCTATACTACCTTAGGGAGCATGCCGCAGAAGAGTAGTGTGCTGAAAACAGGCAGTTTAGAGCTTGACGAGGAAGCAAAGGAGCTGCGTGTTGATGGAGAAATAATCAGGCTTACAGCTACAGAGTACGGTATAATGCTGTTCCTTATGGAGAATATGGGGCATGTTTTCTCCATAGACCAAATATACGAAAAGGTATGGAATGAACCTTTATATTCTGCTGAAAATACAGTAGCGGTACATATAAGGCGTATTAGAGAAAAAATAGAGATAAATCCTAGGGAGCCAAAATATTTAAAGGTGGTGTGGGGTATTGGATATAAGATCGAAAGATATTAGATATGCTGCGGGAACGAAGATAGCAGCCGTTGTTCTGGTATGGATATGCTTTGTAAGTGCAGTATGGAGCTTAGGTTTTTTATTTTTAAATCAAGAAGTCGATAAAAGTAACAGCTATTATGATTCTTATAGGTTTAAGGATGAGTTTTCAAGGCTTATTCATAATACTGTGGAAGCAAATATAAAGCTGAAGAGTATTGAAAACATAAATGCCTCCGGTGGGACGGTGGGAGACAAAGCAAGGAATATAGAACGTTATCACAACATAAAAAGCAGAATGTCCAACACGGTAAATTATTTGTACTATATAAATAATTCTTCAACGGGAGAAGCGATTACAAATGTTGCTGCCTCTCAGCCGAAAGAATTGATAAAAAAGCAGCCTGTTAATGCAAGTATCAGCAGGTGGAATTGGGAATCAAAGGTCGATATATATACCTACGGGGGAGAAATAGAAGAAATGCTCAGGGGCACCGAATATGAAGTCTATGCTGCGATACAGGAGCCTTTAAAACCGGGAGATGTTTTTTACGATGACTTCAAGGCTTATTCCCGGACAAAAGAAATAATTGCCTTCGCTTATCCGGTGATGTTTGTATCCCTTATACTGCTTATTATTGTTGCGGCTTATCTTTCCTGCGTTACCGGACGAAGGGAAAGGGGCGGGGAAATAGTGCTATCGGGAGTTGACAATATATATACGGATGTGCATACACTATTAGTTCTGATTGCAGCTGCCCTGTCATTGACGATAGCAGTGAGCAGCTCAGAACCGAATGATATATTGACCTGGGTGATACCATTATTAGTATTAGGTGTAGATGGGCTTATCGGTATATCCTATGTGCTGTCTATGATAAGACAGGCCAAGGCCGGGCGGATTTTTAAAAATACATTGATTTATAACCTGGCAAAGCTGTGCTTCGACAAGAATTCCTTTAAACCGTCAATAATTCTCTTTCTGTTGGGGTATGGTCTAATAAACGGGATACTGTTTGATATAGGGGTGGATTTGAATCAAGGTGACCAGGAACCGGTATTTACTATACTTCTTATTGTATTCAATACTGCCGCAGTTTATTTTACCGCAAGGGCACTTACATCTCTTTCAAAAATAATGAATGCGGCAAAAGAAATATCTTCAGGCAATTTGGATTATGAATTAAACAGCTCCGAAATATCGGTAGCCTTCTCTGGCATGGCGACAAACATAGCAAATATACAGGGCGGTCTGAAAAAAGCCGTTGAAGAGGCAATTAAAGGGGAACGTATGAAAACAGATCTGATAACAAATGTATCCCATGACTTGAAAACTCCCCTGACTTCGATAATCAGCTATGTGGATTTGCTTAAGAACGAAGAACTGAACAACGAAAGAGCAGAAGAGTATGTGAATATTCTTGAAGAGAAGGGGGCAAGAATGAAGCAGCTGGTGGAGGATCTGGTAGAGGCAAGCAAGGCATCCAGCGGCAACCTGCCGGTCAATGCAGAGAAGGTGGATCTGCATGAGCTTGTGCTGCAGGCTTGCGGGGAGTATGAGGAGAAAATAACGGAGGCTGAGCTGGACCTCCGGATTAATGCCGAAGAAAAAAACATCTTCGTATATGCGGATGGCAAACAAATGTGGCGTATTATTGAAAACTTGCTTTTAAACGCCATAAAGTACTCTATGCCGCAGTCAAGGATGTATATCAATCTGACGTCAGACAGTAATTATGGCTCCTTTACCGTAAAAAATATATCAGCACTTCCTTTGGATATTCCCCCTGAGCAATTGACAGAACGTTTTGTGCGGGGAGATGTATCCAGAACTACTGAAGGTTCAGGCTTGGGACTCTCCATTGCACAAAGCCTGACAGCTCTCCAGGGGGGCAAATTCAAAATAGAGATAGACGGAGACCTGTTCAAGGTAAGCGTAGATATACCACTTTGGGCGGAATAACAGGGACGCGGGGATGGGACAAGGTTCCTGTCCCCTTGTCCCAGGTTACCATCCCCTTGTCCCAGGTTAACAGGTTGGCACCTAAAAATACCCACGGTTCTGTGCAATTTTTATTGCCGAAACCTTGCTGCTTACTCCCAGCTTATGATAGATATTTTTAAAATGTGTTTTTGCCGTTTCCTCGGAAATAAACAGGCGTGCTGCTATTTCCTTTCTGCTTATTCCTTCGGCAGCCAACCGCAAGATGTCGATTTCTCGTAGGGATAGGGAAACCGGATTGTAAGATAATTCATTGATCGTTTGCTGATACTCACAGCAAAGCGTCAGGATACGGGTCACATACTTGTCGTCGGGATTGTTTTGGGCAATCAATTGCAGCATTCCCGTAATATGTGGCGAACTTTCAACGAAGGGCATGACAAGATTGTCGAGCCGAGCTTCAGAAAGAGCAGCTTCAAGGATAGCAGCACCTACGCCTGTCCCGTATAAATGGCACTTGGCTGCCGCCTCAAATATTTTGTTGTGAATTAAGCCAAGCTGGTTGCTGTATAAAGAAAAATAATACTTGAATTGTCCTGTTAAAGCCCCAAGCTTCTCATATTCCTTTGATGCCATTAATGCTTTGCCATAGACAAGATAATTATATGCCATGCCCTGGTAATATAAACGGGCGGCTGTCATATCGCCGATTTGCAGCCATGACGGGATTCGTTCCGGTTGGCAGATACTTGCGAAAACATAACCTCTGCACAGGTCGACCGCTGTTTGACCGACTGATATGCCGACTTTATCAATCTCCTGCTTTAGATTATCCAGCATTTCCAGAGCTTCCGGAAGCTTACCCTGGACAATGCGCAGCCGTATCAGGCAGAATTTTGCGCAGGCTATTATGTTTATTTGCGACATGGTTTCCGCTTTTGCAATTGCCTGAAGGCAATTCCGCTCTACATTTTCGAAGTCTCCCGTCTCCAGGGCATATTCTGCGAGAGCCAGAGAGTCACAGCCTGTCCCGCATCCGTTTAAAAAACCGATGAAATCGACATATGTAGCAAGCATACCTGTTAGTTTTCTTAAGCTGCCTGCATCTCTGAAATAGACATAGAGATACTGTGGAGAAGCAAGGGTAAATGTATAGTCTCTAAGCACAATATAGGAATTCTGTCCGTCCAGGAGTCTGGCAATTTCTTTATCTGAGGCTATCATAGAAGGCCAATGATTGAAATAAATAAATTTACGTATAATCAAGATTTCAGCCAAAATCCGGTTCCGGTAATTTTCATCAGCATCGGTCAGCTTTTCATAGTGATCCTGCATATCATCAAGCCGTTCCTTCCAGCCCAAAACAGCATTTTGCTTACCCAACAGCATGGAATGGAAAATGTGAAGCAGATAAGCTAAAGGGTATTGATACAGCACATCCAGGGGTGTATTGTCAAACATCTCGTCTGCACCTGCAAAATTGACAAGCACATTCTGATTGTGCTGCGGATTATTTAAATGGGATAGAATTTGCTCGGTTCGTCCCGCCCGGTTCCAGTATCCATAAGCGGTTTGAAAATCCTGTTTATCAACATACCAGTCTCCCAAACGGCTGTATAATTCCCGGTATTTTTCGATTGAAAAGTTTTGCTTCAGCTTTAGATAGTCAAGAAGAATGCTGTGAATCTTATATGTTTTATTTTTTTCATCATAATAAATGAACGCATTTTCCCTGTTGAGTTTTTTTAATATTTGCTTTGCATTTTCATTTCTTGTTACAAATTCTGCCTGTTTTTCGGTAAAATCCTCCATGATGGAGAGTTCCAGCAGAAAGTTCTGAGTTTCTCCATCATAGGGAGAAAACAATACCTTTTCCACTATTCCTTCTACAGTCATACTCATACCCACAGGGATCCCGTTTTCAAGCCCCAACAGAATTATGTATATCATTGAAATCCATCCATCGGTGTATTCGCTAATTTTATTTATATCACTGTCGGAAATTCCGGCATTCATCATCCGGCAGTAATCCCTGATCTCAAATTCGGTGAACTTCAAATGTTGCCGGGAGATAATAAGGCATAAACCCTTTGACAGCAATTCAACAAAATCAATTCCTGTTGTGTCCCTTGTGACAAGCAGAATATGCAGCCCATTCGGTTCCTCTTGGGCAATCTGGAAAATCAATTTGTTCAGCCTCATATCACGGGCATATTGGTAATCGTCCAGAACTATGAGAAAATTTTTACCGAATGCCACACCGGAAAGCGTTTGTAAAATCTTTTCCATCTGCGGAGCATCGACAGGAAGGGCAAGAGACTTCAGGGCGAACCCCGCACGGGCATCTATTTTTGTGATTTCTTCGGTAAATTTATTCCAAAAGGCTATATCGGAATTTTCAAAATCCGGGAATGTAAACCAGAAGTGCTTTAATTTTTCAGTTTCAATAAATTTTTTTACTGCGGTGGTTTTTCCATATCCCATCGGAGCTTCTAATATCGAAAGAGGATAATCATAAACAGCGGACAGGACTTTATTTATCCTGATTCTGTCTAGAAAAATGGTATTTTTCAAATTATCTCCTCCAATTTATGTATTTTGACAATATTATATCAAAAGCATGCCTGTATATCAATTTTATGTAAAACAAATCGGGTTATATAGAATAAATCCCCCATATGGGGGATACGCATAATTAAAAAACTAATTTAATATTAAAATGAATAGTTCTAAATTTGTGAAGAAAGTTGGCGGGAATGTGAGCAAAATAGTAAACGTCCAGGCGGGTCATGATTACAAGCTCCTTATAGACTTTGAGGACGGAAGCAGTATCACATATAATATGCAAGAAGTGGTCAAGACAATCCCTTATTTGCGCTTGAAGGATTCATCAAGCTTTCAGGCAGTCAAGTTTGATAAAGAATACGTATACTGGGATGCCGGGGGTGAAAAGCCGGAATATTTCCCCTTAAGACTCAGTGTGGATGCCATTTTGTTTTCTATAAGGGATTGAGGAATGTTGGTTATAAATAATTAATATGATAGAGAGAGGTTGTTATATGAGAGTAACAGCGGAAAAAAAGATACTTAACGCTATTATAGTATTGGTTTTGATAGGAAGTATGATGCAGCCGAGCCTTATCACAGCCAATGCAAGCCCTTACGGTACTTATGATTATTCTGCGGTTATTACACCCGGTGAAACCCTGGATATAGACATTCACAGTCTTTTCTATGTTTATGATTATTGGGGATCATGTACCCTTACTTTATCTACTTATTCGGGACCGGAAGATGACCACGGCATGTATATGATGAGTGAGGGTATAAAGCTGAACCCCGGAACGAGAAATCTTCTCAGAAACAATTACTTATATTTTGACGGAGGTGTTCCAGGTACATATGTAATTAAAGTTTGGTTCCATACTTCTGCGAAGGCTTCAGCGGGAATAAGCACAATAACAATAAATGTATCTAATGCAGTTACTACTGAAGCCAGCGATATAACTGCAACAGAGGCAGTGTTAAATGGAGTAGCGGATGCTGATAACTCAGATATGTCTGTATACTTTGAATACGGAACAGATGCGGACTATGGCAATACTGCAGATGCAGAGCCAAACATGGTAACAGGTACAGCAGCTGAAGGGGTGAGTGCTTCTATATCGGAATTGGTTCCGAATACCACCTATCATTACAGGGTTGTAGGGCAGAATGATAAAGATATATATTACGGGGAGGACAAGACCTTTAAGACTCTGACTGCATTGCCGACCCCCACTGTCGGAGTTGAGAGTATTGCAGCCTCAGGAGTGACGCTTAATGCAATCGTGAATGCCAACAATTCAGATACAACCGTAACCTTTGAATATGGACTAGATGAAAGCTATGGCAGTGAGATATCTGCACAGCAGAATCCGGTTAACGGGACAGCGGATACCCCTGTCAGTGCGGTTATTGAAGGGTTAGAGCAGAATACCACCTATCATTACCGTATAAAATGCGAGAATGAGTCAGGTATTGTATTAAGCAGCGACTACACCTTTGAGACGCCTTTTTTTGCAACCAAACCGTCAGCTTCTGTAACACAAAAGGACTGTACAATTAAGAAGGATGCAGAAATAATCTTGTCCTCTGAGGCGGAAGCAGGAATATATTATACTACTGCAGTAAATGATGGTACTCTTGATATACCGTCAAAGGATTCCTCTGCCTATGTCACGGATGGAGGGGCTATCACACTGCCTGAGCTTGCTCCCGGGGATGTGTTAAAAATAAAGGCAATAGCTGCTGTACCCGGAAAAGTTGACAGCCAGGTGGCGGATATCAGCTATAATGTGCAGCCCCAAGCAGCGCTGACATTGATGGGAATAACAGTCGGCAGCAAAGAGTATGATGGAACGGCAGCAGCAGCGGCCGATTTCACAAATTTAAGTTTGGCGGGAATACTGGA
>JAQVFD010000082.1 GCA_028697435.1 Clostridiaceae bacterium | reverse complement strand
TTATCATATTTTATAAATAATATTTCTTGATAGACATTGATAACTTTTATACAATGTGCTAAAATGATAATGTAATAAATTTTCCACATTAATGGAGGGGGAAACATGAAAAAAACACTATCAATAGTTCTTGTACTGGTATTAGCACTTTCAGTATTAGCAGGATGTTCAGCACCTGCAGCGCCGGCAGCACCCGCAGAACCTGCAGCACCCGCAGTGGGAGAAGGAACAATTACTAAATTAGGTCTTGGACATATTACTTCAATTGCCAAGTCAAGTGATCTTGGGAAAAATGCAGAAGGCAAAGAAGTTCTTCCATCAGGCCAGGTTGACACAGTAATGGCTGCTGTTGGCTTTGATAAAGACGGTAAAGTTGTTTCGATAACTATTGACAATGCACAGACTAAGGTTACTTTTGATGCAGCCCTTCAGGTTACATCAGATATAAAAGCTGAGGGAAAGACAAAGGTAGAGTTGAAAGAAGAATACGGAATGATAAAGGGCTCTTCAATCGGCAAGGAATGGTATCAGCAGGCTGATGCCCTTGGACAATGGATGGTTGGCAAGTCAGTTGACGAAATAAAGGCAATGAAGACAAAGAGCAAGGATGCATCACATCCCGCAGTTCCTGACGTTCCGGAACTTACATCATCAGTTACAATAACAGTCCAGGATTATATTGCTGCGGTTGCAGAAGCATACGAAACTGCAGTTGATGTTACAGGCGGAGTAAAGGTTGGTCTCGGGACCGTTATAGCAACAGGTAAATCAAAGGGCCTCGGAAAAGATGCAGAAGGCAAGGAAGTTCTTCCCTTTGCTCAGGTTGACACAGTAATGGCTGCAACAGCCTTCGACAAAGACGGCAAGGTTGTAGGAACTGTTATTGACAACGCGCAAACTAAGGTTGCTTTCGACAATACCGGCAAAGTTACTTCAGATAAGGCAGCCGAATATCAGACAAAGGTAGAGCTTAAAGAAGGCTATGGAATGATTAAGGCATCTACAATCGGCAAAGAATGGTACCAGCAGGCTGACGCTCTTGGGAAATGGATGGTCGGCAAGTCGGTTGATGAAATTAAGGCAATGAAAACAGTAAATAAGGATGCATCACACCCTGCAGTTCCTGACGAGGCAGAGCTTACATCAGCTGTAACTATATCAGTTCAGGATTACATTGCAGCAGTAGCAGAAGCATATGCAAACGCAAAATAAGCCTTACAAATATCGGTAAGTTATTAGTCCCTCACTAAAAGTGACAGGGGGACGGGGACAGCGGGGACAGGTACCTCGTCCCAATGTGGGACACGGTACCTGTCCCCCTGTCCCACACAGGTGAGGGATTTTTGCATAAAACATATGTTATTTGCTATAATAGCTATGCTAATATAATTAGACCAGCTAATTTGGGAGTGATATAAATGAAAAGAAATAGCATTCTTGTTATGGCACTTATTATGTTGTCATTAATTTTTTCAGGATGCCGTAATAATCCGGAAGGTGAGTTCGCTAAATACAACGATACCTTTTTTGATACCTTTGACACAATGACACAGGTAGTGGGCTATACTAAAAGCGAGCAGGAGTTCAATGCCTATTTTGAAAAAATACATACGCGCTTTGAAGAACTGCACAAACTCTATGACATATATAATGATTATGAAGGCATAAATAATATTAAAACAATAAATGATAATGCAGGAATCAAGCCTATTAAGGTGGATAAGCATATAATAGACCTTATACTGTTTGCAAAAGAGTGGTATGAAAAAACAGACGGACGCACCAATATTGCAATGGGTGCGGTACTTTCGATATGGCATGATTATCGTGAACTGGGAGAAGGTGACCCGGGGAATGCTAAGCTGCCGCCTATGGAAGAGCTGAGAGAAGCAAAAGATCATACGGATATTAATAAGGTAATAGTTGACGAGGCAAATAGTACAGTATATCTTTCCGACAGCAGAATGAAACTGGACGTGGGTGCTATAGCAAAAGGTTTTGCTACAGAAATAATTGTTAAGGAAATAATGACCGAAGGGTTTACCTCCGGAATAATAAGTCCCGGAGGCAATATACGAGTGCTGGGAAAGCCTCTTGATGGAATTCGGGAGCGCTGGGGCATAGGTATACAGGATCCTGACAAAATGATGGTGACGGCGGAAGAAAATCTTATTGATACCATATTTGTCAACAATGCTTCAGTGGTAAGCAGTGGAGATTATCAAAGGTATTATGTAGTTGACGGAAAGGTTATTCACCATCTGATTGATCCGGATACTCTTATGCCGGGTGAATACTACCGTGCTGTTACGATAGTAACAGAGGATTCAGGAATTGCAGACTTCTTATCAACAACAGCTTTTCTATTACCTTATGAAAAAAGCCGGCGGCTTGTAGAAAGCATTGAAAATACAGAAGCTATATGGGTTATGCCCGATGGGAGTGTTGAAGCTACTGACGGAATGAAAAGGATAATGAAAAGCCATGGGGCAAGCGGTTCAAATGTTAAATAGCGGATGTAACAATTACCCCTTGCGATGAATATTATGGTATTATTCATCATGTTTGCAAGGGGTGGTTATGTGGAAATTTTGAGATTGGGCTCCGGGGGTCCTGCGGTAAAGCTTATACAAAGCCTGCTGATAAGGATTGGATATGATCCCGGACCGATAGACGGAATATTCGGGCAGGCTACCCGTGAAGCCGTAAGAGAATTTCAGCTGGATAACGGACTTGAACCGGATGGTGTGGTAGGTCCCGCTACCTGGAACAGGTTCGAGAGGTTCCTAATTGGTTACGACACTTATACTATACGACCGGGGGATACTCTTTACAATATTTCAAGAAGATATTACACATCATTGAATGCTATAATGACAGCCAACCCGGGGATTGATCCCATGAATCTCAGAATAGGGCAAGTAATCACAGTTCCATATGGCATTGATGTGGTTTTTACCGATATCGATTATACATATGAGATAATGGATAGGGACATAAGGGGACTTAAAGCGAGATACCCATTTATTCAAGTAGGTATTGCAGGGAGAAGCGTCCTTGGAAAAAATCTGTATTATATTAAACTGGGTAACGGACCCTCGGAGGTTTTTTACAACGGCGCACATCATGCCCTTGAGTGGATTACAGCTCCGCTTCTTATGAAGTTTATCGAAAATTTCGCCCGGGGGTATGCGCGAAACTCTTACATTCAGGGCTATAACATACGTGATCTTTGGAACAGAGGCAGCATTTACATTATGCCAATGGTAAATCCGGATGGAGTTGATCTGGTGCTTGAGGGGTTGAAAAGAGACAACCCGTATTATGACCGGCTACTTGCCTGGAATGATACAGGTCTGCCCTTCTCACAGGTCTGGAATGCCAATATTAGAGGAGTAGATTTGAACCGCAATTATCCGGCTTCATGGGAGGAAGCGAAAGCGCAGGAACCATCACTGGGTGTAGATGGTCCGGGTCCAACCAGATATGGAGGTCCAAGCCCGCTTTCAGAGCCTGAGACTCAGACTGTAGTCAATTTTACAAGACAGCATAATTTTAAATTAGTTATTGCCTATCATACCCAGGGAAGGGTTATATACTGGCTGTATAAGGGAATCAGACCCCCCCGGGCATTGGAGATAGTAAATATTTTTTCGGAAATTACCGGTTATGCCGTTTCGGACGTGCCGTATGAAGCTGCTTATGCCGGTTACAAGGATTGGTTTGTGGAGCAGTATAGAAGGCCGGGATATACCTTTGAGGTCGGACTTGGACGAAATCCCATATCCATTTCGCAATTTGGTACAATATATAGGGAAAACGAGGAAGTAATGCTGTTGGCACCGATAGTGTAAAACAGACGCCAGACACCAGACTCCAGATGCCAGAATAGGGTATGGCTTTGAAGCAGCGTCGAACAGTTTTTGCCAATACCGCATATTGTGTCAAAAAAGTTTGCTTTACTGACGATATTCTATATGAGTGTGGTGATTGCATGAGCAGGAATAAAGATTATTTGGAAGAAGATTTGTACAAGCCTATATATGATTATCTCAGCGGCTTGGGTTATACAGTGCGCAGTGAAGTAAATAACTGCGACATTGCCGCCGCAAAAGGAGAGGAACTTCTCATAGTCGAGATGAAGAAGACCCTTAATCTTGAGGTCATACTGCAAGCTGTTATACGGCAGAAAGTTGCGGATATGGTCTATATTGCTGTGCCTAAACCGGGTAAAGGACTATTCTCCAGGAGGTGGCAGAACTTATGCTATATGCTGAAGCGTTTGCAGCTTGGTCTTATGGTTGTTTCTCTTAAGGAGGACTTTTCCTATGTCGAAGTCGTGTTTGAGCCTGCAGCGTTTGACATGGCAAATAGCAAGAGGCAGAGCAAAAAGAAAAGGCAGGAGCTGGTAAAGGAATTTGATGCAAGATACGGGGATTTCAACATCGGAGGAAGCACTAGGAAAAAGCTTGTGACGGCTTATAGGGAAATGGCAATACATATAGCCTGCTGTCTGATTAAATATGGGCAATTGAAGCCTAAGGAACTGAGACAGCTTGGCACTGACGAGAAAAAGACTGCAATTATACTTCAAAAGAACCATTACGGTTGGTTTGATAACATATCAAAAGGCTTGTATGATATAAGCGAGAAGGGTAAGCAGGAAGTAGTCGAATATGAGGAATTGCTCAATTACTATACACGCCTTATGGAAGAGAAAAATGAGAGTGAGGATAAATAAAGTGAATAAAATAACAAAAGCTTTAATATCCTTGGGTTTGAATTGCATTCTTCTTATTTTCGCTTATTATATTTCCATATGGCTTAAAGCTGCTCCACCGACAGTAAAACTGTTATCACAGTATATTTCCTATGTACTTTTTGCTGTAGGAATGTTTTTCGGATGGTGGTTCAACCGGAGCAGAGTGTTCTTTTGCTCTCTGACACTTATGCTAAGTCAGCTGATTCTCATACACTTATTTCCTCAAGAATCGGAGAAGATTGGATACTATAATATGGCACTTTCCATGGTGTCAGTGTATATACCGCTTAACATTATAACTTTCTCAATTCAAAGAGATAGAGGTATAGCATCATCCTGGGGAAGGATGAGGCTGCTGTTCATAATAATTGAGTTTCTGATTGGAACCTGGATAATATGGTATAACGATACAGACTTGCTTCAACTTTTTAATATAAAACTGTTTCCCGTCGACATTAAGCTGTTGCCTGATTTTTCTCATATATCACTACTGTTGTATTCTGTTTCCCTTATATTTCTTTTTATCAGGCAAGCTATTACCGGTAAAAACCAGGATGCCCCCTTTATAAGTATAACCATATTTTCCTTTGCGGCACTGCTGTATATTAAGGACGTAAATACTGCAGCAGTTATGTTTGCAGTATCCGGGCTAATGCTGTCAGCAGTAGTGGTATGGGCATCTCATAGTATGGCATATTTGGATGAACTTACGGGATTGCCTTCCAGAAGGGCTTTGAAGGAGGAAATGCTAAAGCTTGGCAGCAAATACACCATAGCAATGCTGGATATTGATCATTTTAAAAAGTTCAATGACACCCACGGTCATGATGTGGGGGACGATGTGCTAAAGCTTGTGGCAGTTTGCATTAAAGGTGTCGGTGGTGGAGGAAAAGCCTTCAGATATGGTGGCGAGGAGTTTACTGTAGTATTTCCGGGCAAGACAGCAGATGAAGCAGTACCTTATCTGGAAGAACTGCGTGAATATATAGCTGACAGAGGTTTTATAAAGAGAAGTAAGAACAGACCCAAGGAAAAGCCTGCTGATATCGTGACGAAGAGCAGTTCATATAAGAAGCTGTATTTGACGGTAAGTATCGGAGCAGCAGAAAAAAACGAAAAATACAGAAGCGCAGAAGAAGTCATTACAGCAGCAGACAAAGCACTATATCGCGCCAAGTCAAACGGAAGAAATTGTGTCAGTAAATAAGACACGAGACACTAGACGCGAGACACGAGAGTTAGGGTCGGGCTTCGGAAGCCAAACCCTATTCTGGCGTCTGGTATCTGGTATCTGGTGTCTGAAGAAAATTGCAGCGCAATTTTCTTCTATCTCCCGGGTCTTATAAACATCTGGGTCCAGTAATAAGTTCCGTTCTTGCTTTTTGCACAGCCTACTCCTATTTCAGTAAAGGCTGTGCTTAGCATATTTCCCCTATGACCGGGTGAATTCATCCAGGCTGCTACAACTTCCTTTGGCGTTCTTTGCCCCATTGCAATGTTTTCACCTCCTGAGGCCATTCTTATCCCGAAGGATTCTATCATATCAAAGGGTGAACCATAGGTCGGGGATTGATGGGCAAAATAATTTTTGTTTATCATATCCTGCGACTTATATCTTGCACATCTTGAAAGTTGCCAATTGGCTTTTAGAGCAGGCAATCCTTTTTTTGAACGTTCTATGTTAGTCAGGCGTATAACCTCATTTTCCAAGGAATTTATTGCAGTTGTTGTAGGTATCGTAAGCTTCTGACCGGGATAAATCAATGCCGGATTTTTTATTTGAGGGTTCTTTGATATAATTTCGCTTAAGCCTACCTGATGTTTTACTGCTATTTTCCACATAGTATCGCCGGAACGCACCGTATAGGTTATATCTGCAAAAACTTGAATTGCTGACATTGTAACACAGAGTATTGCCAAAAATGCTACTGCTTTTTTCTTCATTTTATCACCTCACAATTATTTTTGACTAATGAAGTCTTTTTATGTTAAGAATATTATGTAATTTGTATTACAAGGTGCCGTCAATATTTTATTAAGATTGGTAATAAAATGAATAAAAAAAACGAGAGCTTTAAACTCTCGTTTTTGAAAATATCATACTATGCTTTTGCGTTTTTCTCTTCCTCTACATACTGTTTAGCAAAGAATTCCTTGGTAAGCTTGATAATAATCCCACTGCAACCCATTACACCTATAAGGTTTGGAATAGCCATCAAACCATTAAGTGTATCTGCCAGATCCCAAAGGAAATTCAAGCCGCCGATGGAGCCTATAACAACAAAGGGTATCCACAGAACTCTGTATATCATATTAACCTTAGATCCGAAGAGATATTCTGCACAGCGCTCTCCATAATATGCCCAGCCGAGAATTGTAGAGAATGCAAACAGCAGTATGCCAATTGAGACTATATATCCGCCGCCGGGAATGGTTGCATCAAAGGCTGCGGTAGTCAATGCCGCACCTGTTTCGCCACCGTTCCATACACCGGACAAAATGATTGACAATGCGGTAATTGAACAAATTACTATTGTATCTACAAATACTTCGAATACTCCCCAGAGTCCCTGACGTACCGGATGATCCGTAGTTGCTGCCGCATGAGCTATCGGCGCACTGCCAAGACCTGCTTCATTGGAGAATACCCCACGGGCAATACCTCTTGTCATGGCTATTTTCATTGTTGAGCCTGCAAAGCCGCCGATTGCAGCAGTACCTGTAAATGCACTTCCGAATATTAACCCAAAAGCCTCTCCTATATGAGAAATATTGCTGAATATTATGAACAAACCACCAATAATATAGAATGCTGCCATAAGCGGTACCAATCTCTCTGTAACCTGACCTATTCTCTTGATGCCGCCGATTATAACTATTGCTGCCAAAACTGCCAATACAATACCTGTAACTAATTTATTGACTCCAAAGGATACTTCCAGGGAAGCGGCAACGGAGTTTGACTGAACCATGTTGCCTATACCGAAGGCTGCAATGGCTCCAAAAGCTGCAAATATATAAGCCAGCCATTTCATCTTCATTCCTTTTTCAATGTAATACATAGGACCGCCGACATAACGTCCGTCCGGTGTCTTTTCTCTGTAGTTGATGGAAAGTACAACTTCTCCGAATTTTGTTGTCATTCCAAATATGGCAGATAGCCACATCCAGAATACTGCTCCGGGACCTCCTAAAGCTATGGCTGTGGCGACTCCGGCAATATTACCTGTGCCGACTGTTGCTGCAAGTGCTGTTGCAACGGCC
>JAQVFD010000081.1 GCA_028697435.1 Clostridiaceae bacterium | reverse complement strand
GTGGTTAAGCACGGAAAGTTAACAACTATTGATACTGAAAAGGTAGCGGCAGCTGCTCACAATACGGCTGCGGAAATAGTAGAGAGACAAAGAAGCGTATAAGAAATCAGTGAACGAGGAGTGAAAATAATGATTTTAGTGGGTAACGGGACAGTAATAACCATGGATAACAATACTCCGATAATAAAACAAGGGTGCATCGCTATAGAAGGTAATAAGATAGCAGAAGTAGGACTGACTTCCAAGCTTAAGGAAAAGTACAGGGGGGCAAGGTTCATTGATGCCAAAGGCAAGCTTATAATGCCCGGTTTTATCAACGCCCATATGCATTACTACAGTACCTTTGCCAGGGGTCTTTCCAATGACAGCCCTCCGGCAATGAAGTTTTCTGATATATTGAAGGGTTTATGGTGGAGACTGGACAAAGTACTGACCCTTGAGGATGTGTATTACAGTGCTATCGGCCCGATGATTGAGCAGGTGAAATGCGGCGTTACTACGGCTGTTGACCATCACGCAAGCCCCTATGCCATAAGGGGAAGCCTGTTTAAGATAGCGGAGGCAGCAGAGTACACAGGTATCCGGAGCAACCTGTGCTATGAAACCTCAGACCGAGACGGTGAGACGCTGGCTGAGGAAGGTATTGCCGAAAATGTAGAATTTATCAAGTACTGCAATAACAAAAAAGATGATATGCTTAAGGGGATGTTTGGGCTTCATGCATCTATGACCATATCGGATAAGACACTGGACAAATGTCTGGATGCCATAAGCGGCCTTGGTACGGGTTTTCATGTACATTGTGCCGAGGGAATTGAGGACTTGGAAGACTCGAAGGCAAAGTACGGCAAAGGAGTTATTGAAAGATGGTATGACTCCGGGGCACTTTCCGACAAGACCATAGCAGTTCACTGTATCCATATTTCCGAAAAAGAAATGGATATGCTGAAGGAAAAGGACGCTATAGTTGTCCATAACCCGGAATCCAACATGGGAAATGCCGTAGGCGCTTCACCGGTTCCGGAGATGTTCGGAAAAGGGATTCTTCTTGGATTGGGAACTGACGCATATACGGCAGATATGATGGAATCTTACAAGGTAGGAAATATCATACACAAGCATGTAAAGGGTGATTCGAAGGTTGCCTGGGTTGAGATTCCCGAAATGTTGTTCACAAACAACAGAAAAATAGTTGAAAGATTTATTGATGGGCAGGTAGGGATTCTGAAAGCCGGAGCACTGGCTGATGTGATAATAGTTGACTATAATCCGCCTACAGAAATAAATGAAGGCAATATAAACGGACATCTATTATTCGGAATCAGCGGACGATTTGTTGATACAACTATTGTTAACGGCAGGGTGTTAATGGAAGACAGAACACTGGTTAATATTGACGAAGAAAGAATAATGGCAAGAAGCCGTGAGTTAGCGGCTGAAGTTTGGAAGCGTTTCTAAGGGATGAAAAATCTGTTTGATTGAAGGTGGGAAAATGGCTTTCGATGTAGTGGGGAAAAGAACGGTAAGAAAAGATGCGGTGGCCAAAGTTACAGGCAGGGCAAAGTATGCAGATGACTTTTTCGAACGGGATATGCTTGTTGGAAAAGTGTTAAGAAGTCCATATGCCCATGCAATTGTTAAAAATATTGATACAAGCGCGGCAAAGGCTCTGCCCGGGGTTGAGGCTGTAATTACCCATGAGGACCTGCCTAGGTTGAAGTACGCTACAGCGGGTCATCCCTGGTCCTTAGACCCGAACCACAGAGATGTGGCAGACCGGTTGATGCTTACGGATAAGGCACGTTTTGTAGGTGACGGTATTGCGGCTGTTGTAGCGGTAGATACACTGACTGCAGAAAAAGCTCTTAAGTTGATTAAAGTGGAGTATGAGGTACTTCCCTTTGTTCTTGACCCGGAGAAGGCAATAGAGCCCGGGGCACCTGTTATTCATGAGGAAAGGCCGGATAATGTCTTGGGGGCTTCAAATGAAGAGATAGGTGATATCAAAGAAGATTTTAGTAAAGCTGACCGTATATTTGAAGGTATATACGAAACAAGTATTGTACAGCACTGTCATCTTGAAATTCAAACCGCATACGCATATGTGGACTCTGACAGCAGAATTGTTATTGTAAGCTCAACTCAGATTCCACATATAGCCAGAAGGATTGTGGGTCAGGCCTTGGGCATACCCTGGGGAAATATAAGGGTTATAAAGCCATATCTTGGAGGAGGCTTTGGAAATAAGCAGGATGTTATTGTAGAACCTCTTACGGCAGCCATGTCCCTTGCGGTGAAGGGAAGGCCTGTGCGCTATGCCCTGACCAGAGAGGAATGTTTTATTGACACAAGAACCCGTCATGCAATGAAATTTTACATGAAAACAGCAGTGACAAAAGAAGGGAAAATGTTAAGCCTTCATATGAGACCTGTAAGCAACAACGGAGCCTATGCTTCCCATGGGCATACTATTGTAATGAGTGCAGGAGGTAAGTTTAGGCTGCTATATGACTTTAATTCCATAAAGTATGAGCCGAAAACGGTCTATACAAATCTGCCGTCAGCAGGAGCAATGAGAGCATACGGCTGTCCGCAGATATTCTTTGCCTTAGAGAGTCATATTGAAGACATAACCCGTGAAATGAAAATGGATCCCATTGAATTTAGAAAGCAGAACCTGATAAGTGTTGGAAAGATGGATCCTCATTCCGAAATAGTTGTTCGGACCTTTGGACTTCCTGAGTGCATTGAAAAGGGAAAACAGCTAATCAAATGGGATGAGAAACTGAAAAAATACAAGGAACAGAAGGGTACAAAAAGAAGGGGACTGGGAATGGCTTGCTTCAGCTATGCCTCGGGAACTTATCCTCATGGTTTTGAAATAGCGGGGGTAAGGATTATAATGAACCAGGACGGCTCAGTGCAGCTTCAGGTCGGGGCGACGGAAATCGGACAGGGAAGCGATACCGTTCTATCTCAGATAGCAGCGGAAGTGCTTGGTCTGCCCTATGATATGGTCCATATAGTGTCCCAGCAGGATACGGATATAACCCCCTTTGACCTTGGAGCTTACGCCTCACGCCAAACCTTTGTATCAGGGGCGGCGGTAAAAAAAGCGGCTGAGGAAGCTAAAGGCAAAGCTCTGGAGATAGCAGCAAGAAGAACGGGGTTAAGTATCGATGCACTGGATATCAAGTCTGCAAGGATAATAGAAAAAAAATCGGGTAATGAAATCTGTACACTTGAGGATATAGCGATGGAGTCCTATTATGACTTAGTAAATGCTGCACCTATTGACGGAAATGCGTCTGTAAACATGAGAACCAATGCAATGGCCTATGGGGTTACCTTTGCAGAGGTTGAAGTAGATATGGAGACAGGAAGAATAGAGGTAGTTGAGATATATAATGTACATGACTCAGGGGTGATAATTAATCCGCTGCTTGCGGAAGGACAGGTACACGGAGGAGTCAGCATGAGCCTTGGATATGCATTGTCTGAACAGATGTTATTTGATCCGGGAACAGGCAGACCTCTTAATAACAATTTCCTGGATTACAAGCTTCAGACTATTATGGATACACCGGAGATCGGGTCTGCTTTTGTACAGATCCCTGAACCCGAAGGCTCGGTAGGGCAGAAGTCTTTAGGCGAGAATACAACGATTTCTCCCGCACCTGCAGTCAGAAATGCAGTACTGAACGCAACAGGTATAGCAATTAACAAGCTGCCCATGACACCACAGAAGGTTTTTGAAGAAATTAAAAAAGCCGGATTGCTTTAGAAAGGAGAGATGGGAATGTTTGATATTGTCAATATTGAAAAACCTGACAGTTTAGAGACAGCTTTGAAAATGCTCTCCCATAATCCTGACTTGAAAATCATAGCAGGAGGAACGGACTTGCTAATCAAGATGCATAACGGTACTCTGGAGAATGCTGCTCTCTTAAGCCTGAGAAAGATCCCCGGGATGGACGAAATAAGATGTCTGGATGATGGAACTATTACCATAGGGGCAATGGCTACCTTTGCCGGGATTTTCAGAAGCAGCATAATAAATGAGCATTTGCCGGTTTTGTCAGAAGCGGCAGTATCTGTAGGAGGTCCGCAGATAAGAAATGCCGCTACAATAGGGGGAAATATATGCAATGGTGCTGTGTCGGCAGACAGTGCCGCCACATTGCTTGCCTATGATGCGGAGTTGAGAATTCTCGGGACTGAGGGTGCAAGAACAGTACCCATAAGAGAGTTTTATGCAGGTCCGGGAAAGGTGAACTTAAAACCGGCTGAGATACTTACCCATGTTGTTATTCACAAGACAGGGTATAGTAATACCAGTGGCTGCTATATTAAATACAGCAACAGAAAGGCAATGGATATAGCAATGCTGGGGGTATCTGTGGTGTGCAAAGCCGAAGAAGGCAGGTTCTCCGATGTCAGAATAGCTCTTGGAGTTGCTGCTCCTGTTCCGATAAGATGCGGTGAAGCTGAAGACTATGCCAAGGGGAAGGAAATATCCTATGAGACAATGAAGGAAATCGGAATATATGCAGTAAAAGCATCTAAAGCAAGGGACTCCTGGAGGGCTTCAAAAGCTTATAGGGAGCATTTGATAGAAATATTGGTATTCAGAGCGCTTAAGGAAGCTGTTATCAGGGGCGGAGGTGTGCATATTGGAGAACTATGAAAATATAAGCATGGAAGTTAACGGTAAGGCATATTCAATAGAGGTTGATATAAGAGAATCGCTTCTTGAGGTGCTGAGAAACAGGCTTCAATTTACCGGGGTAAAACAGGGTTGTTCCGTAGGTGAGTGCGGAGCATGTACAGTACTGATCGACGGGCTTCCGGTAGATTCGTGCATTTACCTGGCAGTTTGGGCTGACGGTAAAAAAATAACTACTATAGAGGGAGTATCCAAGGATGGGGAATTGTCTAAGGTGCAGCAGGCCTTTGTAGACGAGGGTGCTGTGCAGTGCGGTTTCTGCACTCCCGGGCTTGTGCTTACGGCAACATCTCTTACGGATAGCGGAAGGGAATATTCCGATGAAGAGATAAAACGTGAGATTTCCGGACATTTGTGCCGTTGCACAGGCTACAACAAAATATTCAATGCAGTGAAAAAGGTTCTGGATGATAAGCAACATTAAACAATAGAATATTGCATAATAAGGGCTTTTACGGTAAAATACAACTTAGATATGTACTGGTACCTCTACGGATTCAGGCTTCAATTCCGGACATATCAATAAACAGTCGTGATAGAAAGGGATTACAATGGAGCTTCTTAAGAATAAGATATTGAAGGATGCGAAAGTCATAGGTGACAGTATTATAAAAGTTGACAGCTTTCTGAACCATCAGCTGGATATTGACTTGTTCAACGAGATTGGTCGGGAGTTCAAAGAAAGGTTCAGGGATGAAAAGATAAGCAGGATTTTGACAGTAGAGGCATCAGGTATTGCCGTAGCTTGTATAGCTGCCCAGTATTTCAAGGTACCCGTGGTTTTTGCCAAAAAGCATGAAGCATTGAACCTTGATTCGGATACTTACCAAAGTGAAGTATATTCTTTCACCAAACAGAGGAACTATAACATCCGTGTTTCTAAAAAATATATCACATCAGAGGACAACGTTCTTATCATTGATGATTTTTTAGCTAACGGCAAAGCAGCTTCAGGCTTGGTAGACATTGTTAATCAAGCCGGTGCCAGGGTTGCGGGTGTCGGAATCGTTATAGAAAAAGGATTCCAACAAGGACGGGAAGTACTGCAGCAAAAAGGAGTCCGTATTGAGTCCCTGATAATTATTAAGTCCATGAAAGAAGGGGTCATCACTTTTGAATAATTTGGGTATCAATGGCAAAGTGTGTTACCACAGTTACATGTTTTACATAAGCTACAAAATTAAATTTTGGGAGGAGTAGAAAGTATGAAGAAAACCATTTGTTTACTGTTGGTGCTTGTCCTGGTGTTTGCAATTATGCTCACAGGCTGTGCACCGAAGGCAGAACCTGCACCTGCAGAACCGGGTCCGGCTGCACCTGCAGAAGAGCCAAAGGCTGAACCCCTTAAGGTGGGTTTTGTCTACATAGGTTCCGCTAAAGACGGCGGTTATACTCAGGCTCATGATGAGGGAAGACTTTATCTTGAACAGCAGCTTGGGGATAAAATTGTTACAATGTACAAGGAAGGGGTTCCTGAATCCAGCGAATGCGAAAAGGTAATCAATGACTTGATTGACCAAGGATGTACTGTAGTATTTACCAACTCCTTCGGATTTATGGACTATACGGAAAAAGCTGCTCAGGCTCATCCGGACATAAAACTTTATCACTGTTCCGGTTACAAGAGCGGCCCGAATTTCAGCAACTACTTCGGAGCCATGGAAGAGGCAAGATACCTTGCAGGTATTGTTGCAGGCATGAGAACCGAAAACAATACTCTTGGTTATGTAGCAGCCTTTGAAATTCCTGAGGTTGTAAGGGGCATCAATGCATTTACTCTTGGTGCACAGTCAGTTAACCCGAAAGTAAAAGTAAAGGTAAACTGGACTCATACCTGGTATGACCCGGCAAAGGAAAAGGAAGCGGCAAAGGCGTTATTGGATGCAGGTTGTGACGTACTGGCACAGCATCAGGATACAACAGCTACACAGCAGGCTGCCGAAGAAAAAGGTGTTTGGGCTATTGGCTACGATTTGGACACAAGAGACTCAGCACCAAAAGCATATCTGACAGCACCTGTATGGAACTGGGGTAAATACTATGCAGCTGAAGTTCAGAGAATAGTGGATGGTAATTGGAAGCAGGAAAACTATTACGGAAATATGAAAGACGGTATGGTTGACCTGGCACCTCTTACAGCTAACGTAGCTCCCGGTACACAGGAAGCTGTTGATGCGGCAAAGGCAAAGATTATTGACGGTTCCTTCTATGTATTCCAAGGACCTATAAAGGATCAGACCGGCGCTGTTAAGGTACCGGAAGGCAAATCAATGACATTTGATGAAATAATGAGCGTTGACTGGTTTGTACAGGGTGTAGAAGGTAAGATTAAATAAATTGGATAGGAAATAATTATGGAAAACAACTATGTTTCAATGAAGAATATAAATAAATCCTTCGGAAAAGTAGTTGCAAACAATAATATTAACCTGACCGTCGGTCAGGGTGAAATACATGCCCTGTTGGGAGAGAACGGCTCAGGGAAAAGCACATTGATGAACATGCTGTCAGGGGTTTATACCCCCGACAGCGGTTCTATTTTTATAAAGGGTGAAAGGGTACAGTTTGCAGCGCCAAAGGATGCAATAAAAGCCGGTATAGGCATGATATACCAACATTTTAAGCTAATAGACGTAATGACTGCCAAGGAGAATATAATCCTTGGACGGAAGAATAGTTTTTTTCTGAATGAAAAAGCGCTTACAGACAAGGTCAGGGAGATGTCAGACCGTTTTGGACTGGATATTGATCTGGATAAAAAAGTTTACGATATGTCAGTAGGTGAAAAGCAGACTCTGGAGATATTGAAAGTGTTGTACAGAGGTGCTGAAATACTGATAATGGATGAACCAACTGCTGTATTGACACCGCAGGAAATAGAAAAGCTTTTTAAGATTATGAGGAAGATGAAGGAAGAAGGCTGTGCAGTAATTTTTATTACACACAAAATGCACGAGGTTATGGAGGTTGCAGACCGGATAACAGTGTTGCGTAAGGGTGAAACTGTAATGACAGTGGAGAAGTCAGACACAAATCCAAAACATTTGACGGAACTGATGATGGGATGTCCTGTTGACCTGTCCATTAAAAGGATAGAGACAGAAAAAAGCAAAGTTGCTTTAGAGGTAAAGAATTTAAGCGCTATAAATACCGAAGGGGTAAAAGTGCTTAAGGATATGAGTTTTGATTTGTATTCCGGAGAGATCTTAGGTGTTGCGGGAATTGCCGGCAGCGGACAAAAGGAGTTATGTGAGGCAATTGCAGGCTTATACCCCGTAAAGCAGGGACAGGTTATTTTCAATGGGGAGGACCTTGTAGGCAAATCCCCTGCAGATATAATAACAAAAGGGGTCAGCCTGAGCTTCATTCCGGAGGACCGACTGGGAATGGGA
>JAQVFD010000080.1 GCA_028697435.1 Clostridiaceae bacterium | reverse complement strand
GTACAAGGAAGATGAGTTTGAGTGCGCGGAATGTATATGGACATACATGAGCACACGAAAACGAAATCTGACGAAGTAATGCGCAGGTCATCACGATACGTAAAATCTGGTGGCAATGACGGAGAGGGCACACCTGTTCCCATCCCGAACACAGAAGTTAAGCTCTCCGGTGTCGATGGTACTTGGACCGCAGGGTCCCGGGAGAGTAGAACGCCGCCAGGTAATAACAATAGATGACAGAGTAATCTGCCGTCTATTTGTTTTTTAAAACGAATATAGTTCCATATGTTTCTGTCTCTGTTACCTGTTAGCGACAAAGCAATAGCTTTTTATTTTACGTATTGGCGACGAAGCATATTTATATTAAATTCGACAAGATTCAACATGTTTTTCGGTGTATGTCAATAGCTTTTTATGAAAAGCCCCATTTATCATACAATCGGCAAAAAAATTGGAGCATTGGTCTATTAACAGAATAATACCACTATATATATAAAAGGCATGTTTTAATTTCCGTTTTGTATTATACTTCAATTGATTATATGTTTCGTGTCAAACATTTTACATTAGAATTCAAATGGCAGGTCACATATTCATTGATTCATATGTCGTGAAAAATACATTACTTTGATACAAAAGTAGATGCTTCTACTACTTTTGTGATGATAAATCTTTTTCACGACATATATAGCCTAAATTGAGCTATCCAAAAAGTAATCCAAGAGGGACTGATAGATAAATGAAAGAATTTTTTGATAGTGTTTCTCTTAAAACAAAGTACTTTTTATTTATATCACTTCTATTAATTCTTGTTTTTATTTTAGTATATACAGCATTTATACACTCAAGTTCCAATATAAACAGGTATATGTTAAGAATACTTATATTTAGTGAAATGTTCGTAATTTTGTTTATGGGCAGTATAGTATATCGACTGATTAAAAGTGATTCAACCTATTGCAGTGCTTCTAATAAAATCAAAGATGATATTTTTGATAGCAGCATAATACTTAACGCTATTTCCGAGGGCATAATTGTTATAGACAATAAAGGACGGGTCAGAAAGATCAATCAATTCTTATGCCGGATATTAGAGGTTGAAAAGAATCCGATAATCAACAAGAATGTATATAGCCTTTTTAACGAATGGAATTATAATGATGAGAGGAAATCGCTTATCCTTCTTTTGATTGAATCCCTGGAGACACATAAGGAATGCAGAGAAAAGGAGATAATGGTTTTCATAAATTCAAATCCGTGTTTTTTTTCGGTATTTACTTATATATTGCGAAACGAAAACAAAGATGCGACAGGAGTACTTGCAGTTGTACATGATTGCACCCAGAGCAAAAAGCTCGAAGAGCATCTGTCACATTTAGAAAAACTTGCATCTGCAGGTCAGATAGCCGCCGAACTGGCTCACGAAATAAAGAATCCTATATGCTCTATCAAGGGTCTTGTTCAGCTAGTGGGCAAGAAATACAGCCTTGAGGGTAGTAAGCATTATGAAGTAATAACGAATGAAATTAATAAGATAAATGCGTTAACTCAAGGATTCCTCACTCTCACACGCAAAAGACCCGTGTTCGCCAAAACCTGCATAAGTAATATAATTGAAGAAATGATTCCGTTGATTGAGAGCAATGCTAAGGCAAAGAAGGTTTATGTGGGAGTGGATATGCAAAAGGAAATGCCATCTATATTTGTTGATAGAGAGAGTATAAAACAAGTTTTTATGAATATTGTTCAAAATGGAATAGATGCTTTACATGAAAACGAAAGGATGAATATTTGTATTTGGTATGACCAAATCAATGAATTGGTTAAAATGGAGTTCAAGGATAATGGAGGCGGAATAAAACCTGAATATCTGGACAAAATTTTTGAGCCATTCTTTACCACAAAAGAAAGCGGTACAGGTTTGGGATTGGCGATATCACGTAAGATAATAGAAAGTCATTATGGAAAACTATTTGCAATTAACAATTTGGAGAGAGGAGCTACCTTTATAATTGAACTTCCTGCCTCAATACGCTATGTAATAAATGATAATAGAGTTTCTTAAAATAAATAAAAGATATGAGGAAGACAGTCTGACGTTTCGCCTGTCCCCGTAGGGGACACGTGAAACGTCCCCCTGTCTTCCCCTAATCTATATCTATTTCTATTTAAATTTTGGTAGTATTCCCGCACTTTGAAAAGCTTTAACACACACTGCCGCAGTAGGACCCAGTATCAAACCGGCAACGCCGATAAGTTTTAGTCCCGCAAACATTGCCATCAATGTGACTATGGGGTGCAGCCCCAACTGCTGTCCCACTACTTTTGGTTCAATCATATATCGTACCATAGTAATTACCGCATAAAGAACCAGGAGTGAAATACCTAATCCGTAGTTGCCCAATATAAGGTTGGTTATTGCCCAGGGTACATAAATGCCTCCCGTTCCGAGAACAGGTAAGATATCTACTAAAGCAATTATGATTGCAAGGGTAAATGCATAATCAACACCTATAATAGTCAATCCAATAAAGCATTCGATAAATGTTACACTCAGTATGATGGATTGAGCTTTTAAAAATCCTACCAATGCTACCAAAAGGTCTGTCTTAAGCGAAGTCATTTTTGCACCCCATGTTGGCGGAAGTTGTCTGAAGATAAAGTCCTTAATCAAACTTTTGTCCTTAGTAATGAAGAATGTTGCAATGAGAGTAATCAATATGAATATTAAGGTAGACGGCAGCACGGTTACAGTATCTATTAACCATGTAGTCGTATGGCTTAGGAAAGCCGTTACTTTGTCAAAAACAGTACTCAGGACTTGCTGCATGATATTGAGTGCTTCTTGCGGAAGCTGCAGATACAAGTCGGTTGCTTGTTGAACTATACTGGCACTAAAGTTATATATTCCGTCATAGTATTTAGGTAAATGATTATATAGCTTTATAAGTTCATACACTATCCTTGTAATAGCAAAGGTTGAAAAGGCAATGAAACCGCCCAGGAAAATCAGAATGGACAGTAGCACTGAGAAGCCTCTTTTTATCTTAAGCTTCTGGAGAAACTGTACTAAAGGTTCTATTATCATGGATAACAGCAGAGCTATTATAAAAGGCATAAAATACATAAAAATTAACTTGAAGGCAAAAAACACAATCAAGGCTATAGCAACGTATATCAAAATTTTAAGTATTATGTTAAGATGTTTTTCCAAATCCGGTCGGAGCATAGGATCACTTCCAAACTATTTAAATCTTATGATAAAAGAAAATGTAATAATAATTATATTATATTAAATGAAAGTACAATAATCAAACAATATCGAAGTATAATGCTATATGTTTTACAGAGCACAATGCCAATCTGAATATTATTATGTAATAAACAAATAAAAATATATGTAGTATAATTATGGTATCATAAGACATTTCTATTTAATAATTGCCACGAACTCAATAATTATGCAGGTTTTAAAAATGCCAGTGAAAAATCGGGCATAATATTTAGCGGCAAGGATATGAAAGGGACATTTATGAATACTGATTACATACCCATAATGAAATCCCTTATAGATTACTTGGATGAAGGAGCGGTATCTTTCCATATGCCGGGGCACAAAAGAGGGAACATATACAAGAAGGTGGGACTTGATTCCCTGTTTGAGGATATGTTGGCTCTGGATACCACCGAAGTGCCCGGGGTCGATAATCTTCATTGCCCGGAAAGTGCGGTTCTCGAGGCCCAAAAACTTGCTGCGGGAGCTTTTGGAGCGGACCACTCATTTTTTCTTGTTAACGGTACTACATCGGGCATTTATTCAATGATAATGGCATCAGCAGATCCGGGAGATAAGATAATAATACCCCGCAATTGTCATAGATCGGTATATGGTGCAGTAATACTCGGAAGGCTGGTACCGGTATATATTGAGCCGGAAATAGACTATGGACTCGGAATAGCAATGGGGATAAAACCTGAAACAGTGGAAAATGCCATAATTGAGCACGGGGATGCAAAGGCAGTTGTGATCACCAATCCTACCTATTATGGGGTATGTTCTGATTTGAAGAAAATTGCAGAGCTTGTACACAAAAGAGGAATGATACTGCTTGTGGATGAGGCCCACGGTTCTCATTTTTGCTTCAACAAAAAACTTCCGATGTCGGCACTGGAAGCGGGAGCGGATATGACATCTCAAAGCATACATAAGACCCTGGCTTCTATGACTCAAAGTTCAATGCTGCATGTAAAATCTGAAAGAATAGATATTGAGAAATTGAAGACATTTCTGCAGTTGGTTCAAACAACGAGTCCTTCACATATACTGTTAGCTTCCTTAGACACAGCAAGGTATATTATGCAACAATACGGACGTGAGCTTTTAGATGATGTAATAGAATGGAGCAATTGGGCAAGAACTGAAATCAATAGTATTTCCGGATGCTGCTGTTTAGGTAGGGACAGTATGGGCAGGAATGGAGCAGTTAGTTTTGATCCTACCAGGTTGACAGTTAATTTTGGAGCATCAGGCATGAGCGGTACAAAAGTTGAGGACATATTGAGAAGGGACTTCAAGATACAGATGGAAATGTCCGATTTATATAATATAGTAGCAATTACAACAATCGGAAATTATAGGTCTGACTATGAAGCCTTTGTAAACGCCCTGAAAATACTTGTTGGGGGCTTGGAAACAGGAAATGCGAAATATATGTCAGCATCGAATTTGCTCAGGACACAGGAACCTTCTCTTATGCCTTGGGAAGCGGCATATTGTAAAAAGGAACAGGTGGATATTGAACGAAGCATAGGAAGAATCTGCGGAGAGATGATAATACCATATCCTCCGGGAATGCCTGTTTTGGTGCCCGGAGAACCAATCAACAGGGAGACTTATGAATATTTGAAGCTTTGCATTGAGCAGGGAATTAAGATTAATGGAGCTTCTGATCCCAAGCTTAAAACAATAAGGGTAGTAAAATAGAACGAGACACGAGAGTTAAGGCAGGGCGTTGAAGCATTTGGTAATGTAATTAATAATAAAAAGGAGGTATAAGACATGAAACTTGTAATAGCAGTTGTTCAGGATGATGATGTGGATGATCTGGTAGAAATGTTGGTTAAGGAAAAGGTTAGCAGTACAAAGCTTGCTTCTACCGGCGGATTTCTCAGGGAAGGGAATACGACACTTCTGATAGGTGTTGAGAAGGATAAGGTGGATTCTGTAATATCAATAATCAGGGATACCTGCAAGAGCAGAAAACAGACCTTTACAACTCCTATTCCGCCTACAGGCTCAGCGGGAGTATATATCCCATACCCAATTGACGTGATGGTTGGCGGAGCGACATTATTTGTAGTTGACATCGACAGGTTTGAGAAGGTATAGGGAAGGGTTATTATGAAGATAACAGAAATAAATCCACGTCCTTCTTCAATCAGTACAGTTGTAAAAGAAGACAGAAAACCGGACATTGCGAGCGGTAGGTCAAGCTTTGGTGATACTCTCAGGAAGACGGAAGAGCAGGACCTGTCCCTTCGCTTGCACAGGCTTATGAGCGATATTGAAAAACAAGGGGAAAACCTTGCCAAAACCATGGACATTAAAGAACTGAAAAAATACAAGAAAATGATATCAGAGTTTATGGATGAGGTAGTAAATAATTCACTTAAGTTTTCAAAGCAAAGTCATTTTGACAGAAGGGGCAGGCATAAGGTATATGCCCTTGTAAAAAAAGTCAATGCGAGAATTGAGGAGTTAAGTCGTGAGTTTCTCAAGGATGAGAAGGACAATATTAAAATACTTGAAAGCATAGGGCATATTAAAGGAATGTTGTTGGATATGTACATGTAGTATTTTTAGCACTGAGGGAGAAATAATAATGGGGTTTGACGAAATAATAGGGCAGAGAATAATAGTTGAAAGCCTGAGAAATGCAGTAAAAAACAATATGATATCAAACGGATATGTTTTTAGCGGACCTAAGGGCTGCGGCAAGACGCTTATGGCCTTTATTTTTGCCATGGCTTTGAATTGCAGCGGGGAGGCAGATAACAGGCCATGCGGAAACTGCAGCTCATGTATAAGAACAAGTAAAAGCAACCACCCAAACGTGAAACTTGTTATGCCTACCGGACATAGTATTAAGATAAAGCAAATCCGGGAGATAATAAATGATTCATCCAAGAAGCCCTTTGAAAGCGGATATAAAATAATAATAATTGATAATGCGGACAAAATGACAAATGATGCACAGGATGCATTCTTGAAAACTCTTGAGGAGCCACCTGAAAAAACTGTATTTATATTGCTTTCAGAAAACTATAGTCTATTGCTTCCCACGATTGTCTCCAGGTGCCAGGTTTATAGGTTTAAACCGGTGAATAGCATAGATATGAAGACATTCATTGAAGATAGATTTGATTACATGTCAATGGATATTGAAGCAGCGGTTAAGCATTCAAGGGGGATAGTAGGAAGAGCTCTGGAACTTCTGGGGGATAGGGAGAGTTTCAACACTTACACATTATATATTGATATTTTGGATAAGGCATTGACGGGGAATGGGAATGATGCAATTCTTATGGTATCTGAAGCAGTTTCCGATAAGGAGACTGCAGAAAGATTCCTTGAGTTTTCTATGTCTTGGTTCAGGGACGTAATGGTATTGAAAGAAAGCCCGGGTTCCCACGATAACCTTATTATTAACGCAGGCTCATTGGAGGTATTGTCAAGACATAATTCTGTTTTGACGGAAGATAAGTTAAACAGTATAATAGATATTATTAAGAAAACTTTTAGATATGTCAAATACAATGTTGGTATAAAAAACAGCATTGCTGGCATGCTATTTAGTATTGCGGAGGTAAATTCAAATAATGGTTAAAACGGTTGGGGTAAGGTTTAAGAAAGCCGGGAAAATATATTATTTTGATCCCGGTGAATTGGAGATAAATATTGATGACAATGTGGTAGTGGAGACTATAAGGGGTATTGAATTCGGGAAAGCCGTGCTGGGAATCAGAGAGGTACCTGAGGAAGAAATAATTGCTCCCCTGAAAAAAGTGCTGAGAATTGCTACAGAAGAAGATAACAGAGTGTATGAGAGCAATAATCTAAAAGAAAAGGAAGCTTTCGATATATGCCTTCAGAAAATCAACCAGCATAATCTTGGGATGAAGCTTATTGATGTAGAATACACCTTTGACAACAACAAAATCATATTTTATTTTACGGCGGACGGGCGCGTTGATTTCAGAGAGCTTGTAAAGGATCTGGCTTCGGTTTTCAAGACCAGAATAGAGCTTCGTCAGATAGGTGTAAGAGATGAAGCCAAAATGATAAACGGCATAGGCCCATGCGGCAAAAGTCTCTGTTGTTCAACATTCCTGGGGGATTTTGCACCTGTTTCCATTAAAATGGCAAAAGAACAAAACCTGTCACTTAATCCTACTAAGATATCGGGCATTTGCGGAAGGCTTATGTGTTGCCTTAAATACGAACATGAAACCTATGAATGTGCCAGAAGATATATGCCAAAGTTAGGGGCATTGGTGGATACTCCCGAAGGTAGGGGTGAAGTGGTGGAGTCCAATATACTTCTTGAAATTGTTAAGGTAAAGCTGGAGTTAGTAGAAGGAAATATTCGTGTTATCAAGGATTTTCATGTAAAAGAAATAGTTCAGTTAAAGCCGGGAAAGGATATTGAACCTGATATTGATGGGGATATAGAAAATCTGGAGCTGCTTGAGGACAATTAGTGAAAAATTAGATAAAAGTTGACTAAGGGGTTTTAATTCTAAAAGATTAATGATAGAATGTATTTGTAATTTATATAGGAGGTGTTACTATGGCATATAAAATTCAAGACACTTGCATAAGTTGTGGTGCATGTGAATCGGAATGTCCAGTAAGTTGTATAAGTCAGGGTGATGATAAATACGTAATAAACCCGGATGAGTGTATCGAGTGTGGTGCATGTGCCAATGTATGCCCGGTTGATGCTCCGGTACAGGAATAACAGTTATTAGAAAAAAGACCGAGAAGGTCTTTTTTTCGATTATGGGCTTTAGCCTGTTGAGCTAGCGTAGCAGCGAAACAAAGAACCACCCGCTATGCGGGTGCGCGACAGGTGTTATACAAAAAAATCACCATTCCAGTATAATAGAGTTGTTCAGGCTACTAC
>JAQVFD010000079.1 GCA_028697435.1 Clostridiaceae bacterium | reverse complement strand
GGTTCTTGAAGCTGCACTTCTGCTGCTTGTCCCCGGGCTATACAGGGCTTTAGATGTCTGTTTCCCGACAATACCATCAACTGTGATGCCTTTACTTGTCTGAAACTTTCTGACCGCAGTTCTCGTCATACTCCCAAAATAACCTGTTGCGTTACCGTTAAAATAGCCCATGTTTTTTAGCTGTTTTTGAAGCTTGGTAACCTCGGCTCCTCTGCTCCCATACTTTAACGTATCTGCAAAAACAACTGATGTTAATGTAACTATTAACACCAACAAAAAAACTACTAGCTTGCTTCTTCTCACTCGCTCTCCTCTCTCGGCTTACGAGGCAATACTGAAGCTTGTCCCATTCACCCCAAAGATTTCCCCGTTTCTGAGAAACAGAATAAGCCATGAATTATATGTAGCACAGATTGCAGTACGGCATGTTATAAGTTTACATAATTAATACCATTTTTTCAATGGAATAACATTCCATGAACACATATCACCCCATTTGAATAAAATGTAAATATACATTATTTCAGTGGGTGATTAAATGTTTATAAAGAATAATGCAAATTACAGAAATCTTGTTGTCGGCACGGATACCAAAATACCGCTCTGCAATGGTCAAAAGACTACCTATATAAATTTTGACAACGCAGCCACAACTCCGCCCTTTGAATCTGTAATTCACTCAGTTACTGAATTTGCTCCCTGGTATTCTTCTATACACAGAGGAACAGGTTTCAAATCCCAATATTCTTCAGAAATATATGAAAAGTCAAGAGATGTAATAAGGGATTTTGTCAAAGCCGGTCCAAACAACCAAATTATCTTTGTTAAAAATACCTCTGAGGCTATAAATAAATTATCCTACAGACTCTATCACAAGAATAAGCGCGATGTGATACTATCCACTTACATGGAGCATCACTCCAACGACTTGCCCTGGAGAAATAAGTATAATGTGCACTATATTAAGGTGGATGATAATGGCAGACTCTCTATGGAAGATCTTGAAAAGAAACTCCGGAAATATGGAAAAGACCTTGCTCTTGTTACAGTAACAGGAGCTTCCAATGTCACAGGCTATAAAAATCCTGTAAATGATATTGCTGAATTGGTTCATAAATACGATTCAAAACTCATGGTAGATGCTGCTCAGCTAATTGGGCATTCATCCATTGATATGAAGCCTGACGGAGACAGTCGCCATATTGATTATCTGGTATTCTCCGCCCATAAAATGTATGCCCCCTTTGGCACAGGAGTGCTTATAGGTCCTGAATACGATTTTAAAAAGGGAGAGCCTGAATACAGAGGCGGCGGCACCATCAACATAGTCACCCATGACCTGATTAGATGGGCAGAGCCTCCCCATAAGGAAGAAGCAGGAACTCCTAATATTATGGGTGTCGTAGCTCTTACCGAGGCAATCAATACCCTGACTTCTATTGGAATGGATAACTTGGAGGCTTACGAGAGCAATCTGTTTGAGTATGCCTTATGCAATATTTCAAAAATCCCTGATATTCAGCTGTATTGTGATAATGACTTAAGAGATAGGGTTGGAATTATTCCCTTTAATATCAACGGACTGCCCCATCAGATTGTAGCAAACGCACTGTCGGCTGAATCGGGTATAGCTGTAAGAAACGGCTGTTTCTGCTCACAGCCTTATGTCCAAAAACTTATGAATATATCCAGAAATGATATAAGAAAACGCATAAAGAATCCTTCTCTTTCCCATCCGGGGATGATCAGGCTCAGCTTTGGACTGTATAACAATTATGATGAAATAGATGTGCTTTTGCAAAAGCTGTATGAAATATCAGATAACAAAGAAAGGTACTTAGATGCCAGATACCAGATACCAGACACCAGATAGTCAGGGTATTCCTTATAGGTAATGTAACCCATGTTCTATATCCCATGTCTGACTCACTATTTGTCTAATGTATTACTACCCTTGTATTACTTCTCTGTCTTATGGATATAATACGCATATCCGTATTGGATACAGGGAGGGTTATTAATTGAACAAAAGAATGAATATACTTATGTTCAGCGGCGAATATGACAAAGCCATGGCTGCACTTATACTTGCCAATACGGCAAGAGAAATGCAGGTAGAGGTGACCATGTTCTTTACTTTCTGGGGACTTTTTCTGGTGAGGGACCCGGAAAAGCTCTCTGATGAAAACAAGACAACCTATGAAAAAATGTTCGGAGCAGTTACCCCCAAGGGACCTGAGCAGTTGCCCCTCTCAAATATGAATATGGCAGGTCTGGGCAAAAAAATGCTTCTTGAAATGATGGATGATGATAGTGCTCCTCATCTCATTGATTTCCTAAAAGGCGCAAGGAAAAAAGACGTGAAATTTTATGGTTGCAAACTTTCAATGGATATAATGGGTCTTAAGCAGGAAGAGATGATACCCGAGCTTGTGATAATGGAAGCTAAGGATTACCTTAATGATGCGCTGGAATCGGATTTGCAGTTGTTTATATGAAATAAGAATGCGTCTGCGACGCATTCTTATTTCATAGCTTCTTGTTGTGTAATTCGTGGTAGGCTAAAAGCCTGCATACTATAGTAAAGGTCTCAGCCCTTGTCATATATGCCTTTGGCCTGAAAGTATTATCTTCATATCCGATAACGATACCATCCTCAACAGATTTTGCCACATTTCCATAAACCCAATCTGCTATATCAGCTTCATCAATGAAATCCATCCGGGCAAAGCTTACGGAGTTTTCCCTAAAAGCTCTGATTAAGACTGCTGTCATCTCCTCCCTGGTTATGTTTCCATAGGACTTAAAGATATTACCCGGGTATCCCTTGAATACCTTAGCTTTTGTTGTTGCTATAACATATCCTCTTGCCCAGGTAGGCACGTTATCAACATAACCGGTGTCAGTATCCTCGGATTCTTCAAGCTTTAATGCCCTTCCCATTAATACTGCCGCTTCCGCTCTTGTTATGTAATCCTCAGGCCTTATGCGGCTCTTGGAATCCGGATCAATAACATCGTTTTCAATAAGGGCCATGATGCAGTCATGAGCCCAATGGCCGTCCAACCCCGGAATTATATAGCCAGGCTCTTCTATAAGATCATCATGTTTATCATTCCTATCATCGTCGTCATCATCAGCAGGAGGACTGGGACCGGGGATTTCGTTCATGTTTACACAAAATGTCACATTTGCACTTAAATTCATAAGCTCATTTCCCGAATCCATATCCATTAATAAATCATATTTTAAGTCTACCGAAGTCCCTTTTTCTATAAAAAATTGTTGATGATTACCGGAATTTTCAGGGCCTGACAGCATATCGGAAAAGCTCTTGCCTTTGACCAGAATAGCATCGAATACCGACAGCTTACCTTTTGATATTGTTAAGATCATATTGTTCATAAATGAATCATATATAGGATTACCCTTTTCAATATTATTGATATCCACATATAAACCCAAGTCTGAGACTCCTATTTTCTTAAAATTGTTTTCCAGCCTGATAACTCCGCTTTTGCTGTAACCCGGATACCATGAGGCGCCGTCATACATATCCCCGCTCTGTGTAACCTTCCCGTTATTGTCAATCTGTACAATTACATCCGGATTGACCTGATTGACCAATGCATATGTGATGCTGGAAGCTCCCAGGAGAATACAAACACCCAATGATATTATTATAACTAAGTTAAAAAACCTGCTTGCTGCACCTTTTTTCTTACTCACTTTCTCACCTCCTAAAAATCAGTACTTCTATCTTACATTCTACAAAACAATTCCCTATCGTCAGCTATAATTAAATTTGACTCATTCATGCTGTCCCTCAGTATATATAAGTAAGTTCTTTTATCATCAAGAACATAAAAATGGACTATATTCTTGTAATCTTCACTGTATTCATATATAATCGGTCTTCCGAGCTCATCCGAGACTCTTACCAGGTCTTCAATTTCCCTTACGATGCTGCAATTATCTATGGATGCTGCTAACAGCTCACTGCTTAACGCAACCAGTCTGCTGCCATGCTGTTTAAAAATCCTGTTAAGCTTAATCTCAAAAGGACTTTTTCTGACTGGCTCTGTAAATAATAACAGCCCCAAAATCATAATGGCTAATGCAACTAAACCGCATATGTATATTTTGATTTTCAGTTTATCCGGAGGAATCTGTATCTTTTGAATTTCTTCGATACTGCCCGGCACTTCCTTTTCATCGCTTTCTGTCACCGTAAAATATCTTGTATCAAGGGGAATTACTATTGCAGGAGCCATTTTTGCTTCTGCAGAGCCTTTATCAATATCAGCCTTCAGATTAACATCCATAAATACATTAAGCTGCAAGGGAATATGTACCTCTGATTCTTCTGCAATTGCATCTGCTATAGCGCTATATTCACTTAGCTTAATACTCACATCTTCTGTTAATGACAGAATAGTATCATTAACTGTAAATTCTGTTTTGGGTATAATTGTGAACTTTTTTTTCCATATGCTTATATGGTCTTTCTCCACTATTGTATATCCTTCTATTACTGCAGCTACCTCATAATATCCCTTTATATCCGCAGGGGCATCTCCTTTGAATTCATAGTTGAAGGTGTTTTGAATTTCATCTACATAATTTGTAATATAATAGTGCCCTTCTCCTAAGCTTTCGCTGCTATACAGACTGTTTGGCTTCAAAAGGACCTTATATTCGGTAAATGACTTATGTGTATAGGAATAAAACTTTACTGTTTCTTCTTCTATTTTTGGAACCTTGAGCTCTTTATACAGAAGAAAGGATAAAGTACATAATATCAAAAAGGCAGAAGTAATTATGATTAATCTGAGAATCTTGTTCGTCTTAAGCTTGTTTATATTTAACTTCACAATATACCCCCCGATAATACAGTATTATATTTATCTGCAATTCTACTCTGCATCCGGTTGCGGTTCACTTAAATCATCTTCTTGCTCCCGGTCATCTGATTCTTCCTCATCAGCACCGTCACCTTCACCTTCCGGCTCATCAAGTTCCTCCGTTGTCCCACCATCATCATAAGACTCCTGAACGTTCTGTCCTTCAGGTAAATTGTCCGTAGCAATTCCTCTCTGAACAGATGTGAAAGCAGCAGCAGGCATAGGGATTGACATTACCTTAATATCACCAATAATAGTAAGTTCATCTTCCCATGAGCTAAAATAATAATGAAGCACTATTTCAAATTCATATGAATCAGATGTTTCAATGCCATTTCCTTGAGAAGCCTGTATTGATGATGTATCTACTTGTATTCTTATACTATCAGTTAAGCTGTCCCTAGGACCGATATCCATTCCATCAGATCCTTTAATTATGCTATACCCATCAATCTCCGGATCCTCAACCTGAATTTCATCGAATATTACCGGCAAGCTTCCATTGTTAAATACCGAATATCCTATTTCAAACTCTCCGCATTCACCGTTTTTAATACTCCCGGATACCCTGATAGTTTTGTCATCTTTCAATTCTGCTCTTAGACCACTAAATACTTCTGATTCTTCTTCCTCTAAATCAATTTCTTCTCCAAAGCTCAGCTCAATATATCCTGTATTTGCTTTAATTTCACCAACCAAGCTGTCCTGCCAATAGCCATAGCTTATCCCCAAAAGGTTCAATGCAAAAATCAGCGTAATAATTATTGCTGCCTTTAATAAAGAATGCTTTTTCCTGGTCATACTCTTTTCACCTCTCTTATTAATAATCTTATCAATTTAAAAATATAAGCTATTTGAGTTATTGGTTCAGACTAATTGAATTATTTACATATAAAGCCGCTTCTACCCTATGATTTATACCAAGCTTGGAGAATATACTTCCAATATGCTTTTTCACTGTATTTTCCGATATATATAACCTATTGGCAATCTGAATATTGTTCAGCCCTTTGCCGAGCTCCAGCAACACATCCCTTTCCCTTGATGTAAGCTCCCTCAACTCGTCATCTTCAGCTCTTGCGCTTTGTGTTATTTCCGGATCATAAAACTTTTTGCCTCGGGCTACAACATGTATTGCATAAATTATATCCTCTGCAAAAGCTTCCTTAAGTATAAATCCGTCGACACCTACCTTCTGTGCCCTGATAAAATCCTCTTTCTTTGAAGAAGATGTAAGTATCAGAAATTTAGTCTTTGTCCCCATTTCTCTTGCCTGGGTTACTATATCCAGGCCATCCTCTTTTCCAAGTCTCAGGTCCAGTATTGCAATGTCAGGGTCATATGAAGACAGAATCCTTACTGATTCTTCCACACCGGAGGATTCTTTAATTTCCTCAACATTTTCTTCTGCGGACAGTGTTGAAACCAAGCCCTTTCTCACCATGGGATGATCATCTACTATCAGCATCTTCATATAATATTCTCCTCCCTTTGCATATAAGAATAAACAGGATATGTTACTCTAATGCTTGTTCCTTTCCCCAAGCTGCTTCGGATACACACCTTTCCGTTTAAACAGTGTGTCAAGGTCTCAATATTTTTTATGCCCAACCCTCCCCTTCTGGATTGTTTTACTGACTTAAGCTCAAAGCCTGTCCCATCATCGGTGATTATCATTACTACCTCATTATCCTGTATGTGCAGCATAACCTCAATATTGTTGGCTCTGCCATGACGCACTGCATTACCCACACCTTCGCATATTATTCTGTAAAGTGATTTTTTTTGAAGTAATGATAATGCCTTACTGTTACCGGCATATTTAAAATTTATGCAAATATTGTTCAAACATCTCGTTTCATCTATAAATTTCTTCGTATCCGATAAAAAATTATCCGTTTCTCCTTTGTTGAAGCTCATACCGTATATGGTTGTCCTCAACTCTCTCATCGTATTATTCAAGGATTCCCCGATAATATTTAATTCCTCGTTAAGCTTACTATCAGACATATTACCGTTATTTCTAATCAAACTGTGAATCCCAAAGGATGTGCTGAATAACCTCTGCAGAACGCTATCATGTATTTCATTTGCTATTCTGTTTTGCTCTTCAGCAACGACCAGCCTTTCATTTACTTGCTCCATTTCAAACTTCTCAAAAACAATTGAGCTTAGTCCGGCCATAAACTTCAGCTGATCAATAAAATCTTCATTGCAGGCATTCGTTTGTTCCGGATCGATACCTACACCCAACACCCCATACATGATACAATTTGACCTTACGGATGCCGCTAAATAACTCCTATCATCAATATCAAGCTTGAAGGGCTCACAAGAATCCATAATAAAGCTCCATGATCCTTTGACTTTCTCACTCAGAATTTTTTTCATAAAGCAATAGGACTTGTCAGACCTTATATCCATTATCTTTTCATTCCCGGCAAGATAGAAAAATACAATATCGGCTTTGGTCACTTTCTCTGTATACTCCATTATTGTGCTGATTATATCCGCTTTATCATGTACGGTTGTAAACATATATACTGTTTTATACAGCTCCATGATATGGTCAACAGACTCCCGAACCTTTCTATTTGCAGCATTTAACTGTCTGTTTATCTCAATCTGCTTTATACCTTCTGTGCTGAGCCGCTTTATATACATTGCGAGCTGCCTGACTATAGCCGTAATCAATACCAGACTCAGTATCAGATTTGATTCCTGACTGATAAATTCTGCTAAATCCAGTTCACCATTGTAAATAAACATGTATACAAGGCAGGTAGATGTAAACAAATATGCACCGATGTTTATCCAGCAGTAGAGGCTTGTAAGCATAACCGCCGCTATTAATATGGTATTTATCGAATACCATACAAACGGACTGTTTAAGCCTCCTGTAGGTATCAGCAATGCGGAGTTCCCTATAACTTCAATCAAAACCAGTGCCTTAATATTCCCGGGTGATTCCATATTCTTTTTATAAAGATAATTCAGTAGAATTGCTGATGAGCCTATGCAGGCAATAATAAATGCTTTTACATTAATTAAAAGGTTGCTGTTGTCGGCAAGAAAAAAAACAGAAATGCATATTAAAGACACAAATCTATAGATGGTGATGATTCTCAGTTCTTCCGGCTGTTCTCTCATGCAAAAGATATCTCTTGTCTTATGTTTCAGTACCAAGTTCCTTCCCCCCAGATACCAATTCTTTGTCTAAAGGTCTCATGCTTAGAGTCTTCTCAACAAAATTATTCAAATATTATTTAATTTTATTAATACTAAGACCCAACCTATTAACATAGATTGGGT
>JAQVFD010000078.1 GCA_028697435.1 Clostridiaceae bacterium | reverse complement strand
AACCTTGACATCAGGATTTGTAACGGCTTCAGCCAACAGTTCAGTGGTATTGATGCCTTCCGGAAGCTCTGCCCATGTGAACAGTCCTCCGTCCGGGAAGGTTCTTTTGGTCCCTTCCGGGAAATATTTGTCTATACATTCGATCATGGTATCTCTTCTTTCACGGTACAAATCACATATCATTCTATGATGGGCCGGATAATATCCGCGTTTGAAGAATTCGGCGCATATTACCTGAGGCAGCATGGATGTATGGGAGTTGGTTGCTGTTTTGGCATCAAATAATCTTGATGTTATTTCATCATTCGCAAGAACATAGCCCAGCCTGCTGCCAGGTGAGAAGATCTTGGAGAAGCTGTTGGCCAAGACGGTGTGACCGGTCTGATCAAAGGCTTTAATGGGCAAGAGGTCTCTTCCGCTGTAACGAATATCACGATATGGATCATCTTCCAGAATTATCACATCATAATGGCTCCCCATTTCAGCGATTTTTTGCCTCCTGTCCAAAGACAGGGTCCTCCCTGTAGGGTTCTGGAATGTGGGGATCACATATACTATTTTGGGATCATACCTATTTATTTTTGCTTCCAAGTCTTCAGGTATCATCCCATTATCATCCATGTCCACAGCAATGCAATTTGCCTGGAACATTTCGAATATTTCTACGCAGTGTACAAAACTGGGTGATTCAACCAGAATCACATCACCGGGATCAATAAATAACTGACACAATAAGTTCATGGTTTCCAGGCCGCCACTTGTAATCAGAACATTGTCAACATTTGCTGCGACTCCCTTTGGTACCAGCAAATTATTGACCACAACATCACGCAAATCGGCCAGGCCCATAACAGGCCCGTACTGGAGGGCCTCTACGCCTCTTTTGTCCGTTCTCATCACTTCATTTGTTATTTCACGGACAATATCTATGGGAAGTGCTTCTTTTGCCGGAGCACCACCCCCAAAGGAAATGATACCGGGATCGTTCATAGCTCTGAACAGGCCTCGGATAATCTTCGCAGACTTATCCATGGTTGTCATACGCTGTGCAAACTTGTACATAAGAAATCTCCCCTTTAATTAAACTATTATGCAATGAATCTTGCCGGATAAATCCTAAAGCTTGGTTCTCATACTTAGAGCGCTTCTCATCTTCTTGTATTCCTTTGTGACATAAGACCTCACTTTATGAGTCTCAAAATCATTCATATTTTCAAATGCTGTGGAAATCATAAGCTTTATTCTGTTCAGCTGATTCACTTCACTTGCTCCCGGGTCATAATCTATAGCCACAATGTTAGTCCCGGGATAAACCCGCTTCAGTTCCTTCATCATTCCTTTACCCGTAACGTGGTTAGGCAGACATGCAAAGGGCTGCATACAGATTATATTTTTGACTCCGTTATGAATAAGCTCAACCATCTCACCTGTCAAAAACCAGCCTTCTCCCGTCTGGTGACCTAAAGATACAACTGATGATGCCCCTTTTGCAATCTCTTCTATTGTTTCGGGAGCATAAAACCTATTGCTGGAGGCTAATGCTTCTCTGTAGTCTTTCCTATAGTATTCTATAATCTTAATAGCTGCACGGCCAAAAATCTGAGACTTCTTGCTACCTGATAAATATTTGTATTTGTATTCCAAACCATAAGCACTATATAATAAAAAGTCTGTGAGACCCGGCATTACTGCTTCTGCCCCCTCCGCTTCAACTATGCTTACAACATCATTGTTCGCTGTAGGATGAAACTTGACAAGTATTTCCCCCACTAATCCTACCTTTGGCTTAACCCCGTTAATTAATTCCAGCTTATCAAATTCCTTAACTATTTCCCTGATGATTTGCTTGAAAACCTTTCTATTGGCAAATTTCAGAGATTCAGCACATATCTCAGCCCACTTTTCATACAGCATATTTGCTGAGCCTTTTATCCTTTCATAGGGTCTTACCCTGTACAGTACATTCATTAACAAATCACCATATATAAGTGCCATCAAAGATCTGTTCAAAAGTTCCATTGTAAATTTAAAGCCTGAATTTTTCTCTATACCTATGGCATTTAATGATATCACGGGAACTTTCTCAAAACCGGCATCCTTCAGGGCCTTCCTCAGAAAACCTATATAATTGGTAGCTCTGCAGCCTCCGCCCGTTTGAGATATCATAACCGAGGTATTATTCAAATCATATTTTCCTGACTTCAATGCTTCAATAAGCTGTCCTATAACTATTATTGCAGGATAGCAGGCATCATTATTGACATACTTCAAACCTTCATCTATAGCTCCAAAATCCGTCGAGGGCAATACCACCATATTATAGCCTGATTGTCTGAATGCCACCTCCAGGAATTGAAAATGTATAGGAGACATTTGAGGCACTAAAATAGTATGCTTTTCCCTCATCTCTTTTGTGAATTCAATCTTCTTATATCTATTATCTATTTTCTTATGCTCAAAACCGTTTTTGTCTCTCTCCGAGATTGTTGCCTTAAGGGATCTAAGTCTTATCCTTGCTGCTCCTAAATTATTTCCCTCATCTATTTTAAGAGTCGTATATATCCTGGAACTTCCGTTAAGTATTTCCTGTACCTGGTCAGTAGTGACGGCATCCAACCCGCACCCAAAGGAGTTCAACTGCACTAATTCCAACTCCTTCTGCTCTGCAGCAAAGCTTGCGGCAGCATAGAGCCTGGAATGATACGCCCATTGATCCACTACCCTAAGGGGTCTCTCAATCCTTCCGAGATGAGCTATGGAATCTTCCGTCAATACAGCCATACCGAGGGAATTTATCAACTCCGGTATTCCGTGATTAATCTGAGGATCTATATGATAAGGTCTTCCGGCAAGTACGATTCCCTTTAATCCCTTTTCCCTGATTAAATGCAAAGCTTCCTCTCCGGCTTTTCGAATATCCTCTTTAAAGGCTTCCTGCTCCATATAAGCAGTATACACACTTTCTCTTATTTCCATTTTGCTGATTTTGAACCTTTTAAACTCACTATGCAATCTGTCAACTAATCTGTCTTCATTGTCAAAAGGAAGAAACGGCTTCATAAACAGTATGTCGTTTTCTCTCAAAACATCTATATTGTTCTTAATAACCTCAGGGTATGAAACCACAATAGGGCAATTAAAATGATTGTCTGCCTTCTTTTGCTCTTTCTGCTCGTGAGTTATGGATGGATAGAAAATAAACTTTATACCTTTCTCAACAAGATTCATGATATGCCCATGTACCAGTTTACCCGGATAGCATACCGACTCTGAAGGCATTGTCTCAATTCCCTTTTCGTAGAGCTTATTTGAAGATCTGTCTGATAATTCCACTCTGAAGCCCAGTTCCGTAAACATGGTAAACCAGAAAGGGTAATTCTCGTATATGTTCAGGACTCTTGGAATACCGACAGTACCCCTTCTTGCCTGTGAACTTTCCAAGGGCTTGTATTTGAATACTCTGTCATACTTATATTTATACAGATTAGGCAGGGGACTTTGCTCTTTTACCTTGCCGGTTCCTCTTTCACATCTGTTCCCTGATACAAAGCTCTGTCCGTTTCCAAACTTGTTTATTGTAAGCAAACAGTTATTTGAGCATAATCCGCATCTTGATACCACCGTTTCAAAATTGAATTCATTAAGCTGGTGTTCTCCCAGCAAATTTGATTGCATCCCATCCTCATATCTCTCTCTTGCAATAAGGGCAGCTCCAAATGCCCCCATTATCCCTGCTATATCAGGTCTTATTGCTTCCCTGCCTGATAGGATTTCAAAGCTTCTTAACACAGAATCATTATAAAAAGTGCCTCCCTGGACTACTATTTTTTCTCCAAGTTCGTTCCAATCCCTCACTTTTATTACCTTAAACAATGCATTCTTAATTACCGAATAAGATAATCCCGCTGAAATATCCCCTACAGTTGCACCTTCCTTTTGTGCCTGCTTTACTTTGGAATTCATAAATACGGTACACCTGGAGCCCAAATCCACAGGATTTTCTGCTGTCAGCGCTTCCTTTGCAAATTCTTCTATGCTCATGCTTAATGAACTGGCAAAAGTGTCCAGGAATGAGCCGCAGCCTGAAGAGCAAGCCTCATTCAACATTATGCTCTCAATAACCCCATCCTTTATTCTCAGACATTTCATATCCTGACCGCCGATATCCAGTATAAAATCCACATCGGGGCAGAAAAAACCTGCCGCTTTATAATGGGACACTGTCTCTATTTCGCCTATATCCACGTTCAGTGCTGTCTTCAGCAGACCTTCCCCATAGCCGGTAACAGTAGAATTTGCAATCCGTACATTTTGCGGTAAAACTTCATAGAGCTCTTTCAGCGCTTTAACCGTAGATTTGATAGGACTACCCCCATTACTCCCGTAATAGGTGTAAAGTAATGAACCCTCTCTGTCTATAAGGGCTATTTTTGTGGTTGTAGAGCCAGCGTCAATTCCCAGGAAGCATTCTCCCTGAAAGGTTGATAATTCTCGTCTGCCCACTGAACTTTTATAATGCCTTGATTTAAACTCTTCATATTCCGGATCATCGGCAAATAGACGCTCCAACCGCTTTGATTCATCGGTGAAAACACTTTCGTAGCTTTCAAAGCTGCTTAGCAGTGAATTAAAGGACATCGGCTTTTCATTCAGTGAAGATAATGCTGCGCCAATTGCCACAAAAAGCTGTGAATTATCAGGAAAAATGACCTGGCTCTCTTCCAGCTTCAATGTGTCAATAAATCTCTCCCTCAGTTCTGAAAGGAAATACAGCGGTCCTCCCAAAAAAGCCACATTCCCTCTGATAGGTCTCCCACATGCCAGCCCGCTAATGGTCTGAATCACAACAGCCTGAAGGACGGACACTGCAATATCTTCCTTTGCGACACCCTCATTTAATAATGGCTGCACATCGGTCTTTGCAAAAACTCCGCATCTTGCCGCTATAGGATAAATTACTTTATAGTTCTTCGCCAGCTCATTTAACCCGGCTGCATCTACTCTAAGCAAAGCAGCCATCTGGTCTATAAACGAACCTGTGCCTCCGGCACAGGTACCATTCATTCTCTGTTCTATTCCATCTTTAAAATAGGTGATCTTCGCATCTTCCCCACCCAATTCGATTGCAACATCAGTTTCGGAATAATGAGTCTTAATTGCCTTTGTAGAGGCAACAACCTCTTGTATGAAAGTAACTCCCAGATTTTTTGCAATATTCATTCCTCCTGAACCGGTAATCATTACAGTCAAATGACTATTGTTCAGTATTAAAAAGGCATCATGAAGCATCTGCTGAAGTTTATTCTTAATATCAGCATAATGCCTATCATATCTGCTGTAAACCATATCGAGATTTTTGTTTAATACAACTACTTTAACTGTTGTAGAACCGATGTCAATGCCTACATGATACAAATTATTCATAACCCCACAGCATACAAGCTGCGTCCACCTCCATGGCTCAATACTATAATGCAATAGGCAATAGAATAAATACTGCCTATTAATAAATATTTCTATATATCCATTATAGTCCATAAAAATTAATTATGTAACAAATAACTTTGTAAAGCAGCCTCATCCTATGTTACGGAATTCTGGAAAAACCTCCGAATAACTTTTTAAACCCATCCCACCTGCTTGTCCTGTCTTCAGGTTTCTGACTAAGCTTTTCATTTATCCTATCAGTGGTATCCCTGATTGATTGTGCGTCGATGTCCTTTCCGGCACTTAGCTCCGGCACGTCTTCTTCTCCATATTCCTGGGTATCCTGACGTTCAATTTCATCAATTCCTTCAAGCAACTCTTCGCACTTCTCCCTAAGGCTTTCATGAAATCTCCTGGGGTTTTTCACCCATGCCCAGTTGTCTTTACCTGTATCAAGAAAGTATCTTTCCAGCTTTAAATATCCCTTACTGTAAAGAAGAGCTATAACCTCTGTAAAAATATCGGTAATAATATCCTTCATACGTTCGATTCGGAATCTGTCAATGGTTTTATAGTCGGGCATATTCATTCCGCTAAGCCACATAAACATAATGTTTTCTCTGCAGTTCTTGGCAATGCCCCTGCATGAAAATATTTTCTGTGTATAGGCATATATTATTATTTTCAGCATCATAACAGGATTATAACTGCTTGCTCCTCCTCCTTCATATTTCTCATATAAAGGTTTTGTGTCTATGTTTTCTATAGCACTGTCAACTATTCTTACTATATGGTCCTCAGGAATTAATTCCTCCAGACTTGGAGGAAGAAAGGTAATCTGACCCTGATTATATGGTTTGAAAGAAGGCTTCTTATCCATAAAATCTCCCTCTCATTGATATTAATCAGCTTTACTGCCATTGATTACATTATAACACGTTTCTGATAAAAACCATAGCAAAGGCTGTGCAAAACCAATAGTTCTGCACAGCCTTACCCTAATCTCGTGTCTCACATCTCGTGTCTCGTGTCTTAAGAATGCGTCTATGACGCATTCTTAAGATATTTGTCTACCATTGCCGCAGCTTCCTCACGGGTAAATAAGCTTTTGGGTCTGAAGGTATCATCCCCGTAACCGCTTAATACCCCCATATCTGCAAGTATGTCCAGGTAGTTGATTGCGTATTTCGCCACCTGGTTCCTGTCTGTGAAATAGACTCCCTTAGGTCTGACTCCGTCTCCCAACATCCTTCCTAAAATAGCACAGGCTTCCTCACGGGTTATCTGCTCCTTTGGACCAAACAACCTCTTGTCTCCCACAAGCCTTCCATTCACCCATCCGTTTGCATAGGCTGCCTTTACGTGGGAAAGTGCCCAATCGGGTATGTCATCATTATCCGCAAAGGGCAGCGATGCTTTATCAGTTTCGGTATCCCCTGCTTCCAGACCTAATGACAGCATTTTCATGAACTCCGCCCTTGTAATATAGTTGTCAGGCATGTAATAATATCCCTCACCCATTTTTATACCTTCTACTATATTCATATGAACCAGAGAGTATATCACATCCCTCGACCACCTGGCACCGTCCATGTCATCTAACATTCTCAGGCTGCTGTTTTCCAGTACCGCGTACTTACTGAAGCTTGACAACCTTACTGTTATGATACCTCTTTCACTGTCTATAGTGCCTCCTATGTAGTCCCATCTGCCCCACTGCTCATTAAGCCTGTATACTGCAACCCGTCTGAGGTCTGCTGTCTGACCTGCCCCAAATCTGAAGCTGAGATTTACAGATCCTCCCCTGCCGGCACCCGTGCTGAAACTTATATCATAAATGGGGCTTAAGAGCTTCATTCCCGTGAACTTCTTCATAAGCTCTTCCTGATTGTCATACCTGCTGATATTTATATCAGCAGTATTTATTGCAAAACCGTCCGGTATGTCGAGGGTAAGATCATCGTCTGCTGTAAGTTTTATAGCTGCTCCCGGCTGTAACCTGGCTGAGTAAATATCCTTCTTGCCTTTTTCAGCCTCTACTATCCTTCCCAAAACATCAGCAGGCCCTGAAGATCTTCTGCTTGCCGCTTTTGGCTTAGACCCTGTGCTCTCCACTACATTGACAACTACGGCATCGGTATGGGAATAATCCTCTGTTACTTTATACTCCGCCATAACATATGCCTTACCCGGCTTTATGGCTTTTAACTTAGCTCCGCTGTCTAAGGCCGCAGCCCCTGTATCTGCCATCAAACTCCATTTTACAAGTTCCGGTCTGATGCTTAGGTATTTTCCCTCAGCGTCCACTGCATTCAGGCTTAGCCCTATACTTTCTCCCAACTCAACGGTAGCACCTCCGGGGACAATTGCCACCCTCTGTATAGCTTTCAGTTTGTCATTGTACACTGTGCCTCTATATTCGCTGATATTCCCAATGGTGTCCTCCGCAACTGCATAAATTTCCATACTCATTCTGTCACCCATGTCTATGGTATATTCAAACAACCCATTCTCATCTGATATTGCATCTCCACCGTTAATTATGAGAGCGCTTCCCGGTTCGCATTTCCCCTTTATTACTGCAGTTGCTGCGCCGTTGCTTTCCGTAACTTCCGAAGAATCAATAAGAAGGAGCGGCGGCACAGTATCACATATTATCCTTATTACTTTATTGGTGAAGTCTCCGGAGCTGTTTTGGGCTTTTATCTCCACCATGTTCTCCCCTTCATTCAGGGTAAGCTGCTGTAGGTGGCTAAGTGCCGGGTTAAGTGTGTAGACTGTTTCGCTGTTCAATACTATATCTGCGCTGATTGTCGTATCTGCCCCCACCGACAACACTGCTTCCTTCCCGG
>JAQVFD010000077.1 GCA_028697435.1 Clostridiaceae bacterium | reverse complement strand
CCCTAAATACCCTACAAGCGGATAGAATACACCGATAAGCTCACTGAATGAAAACAATCCCAAAACGAATGTGAATGTTGAAATGAAAACCGCAAATATCCTGTTTCCTCTTTTCCCGCCAATGTTAAAAGGATTGCATATAGTCCACATCATAGCTGAACAAGAAGAAAACATACCTAATATCAACACGATTGAAAAAATCGCACCCAAAATATAAGAGATCTTTTTTGCCAGAAAAAGTACGGGAATTGCCAGAAACACTGTGTTTTCTGCATTCAACAATATTGCTGTATTCATAAATGTAATAGACAAAACTAAGGCTATTGCACCAAAAAATCCTCCGTACTTTGCGTCATTGCGATTGACCGATGATTTGCCAAGTGCAATGTAATATGCACTGCCTCCCAGAAAATTTAATGATAAGTATAAAACCGAACTGATAATCCAATGTGGTGATGATTGTGATTCACTAAGTATGGATTCGTATTTGGAGACTTCCGTAAAATTACCTAAATCACGAAAAACAGTAATCGTTCCAACCAGCAGTGAAAAAATGATTATGACAGGTCCTATAGCAGAGACAATTTTTATTAATCTTTCAAATCCAATCAGATAAGCGCATAAGACCATTACTGCCATTATTGCTGAGCCGATATAGTGGTTGATCCCATAATACTCGGAAAGGGTAGCACCGGCACCGGAGATTAATACAGGCATGATAAAAATCAGTGTAGCCGGAACCAGCCATGAATAGAATGTTCCTAGCTTTTCACCGCAAAAGTATTTAAAGTGATTAAATGGTGTCTCATCTTTATGTTCATATCCCGTAACTAAAAAAATCTGCCCCAAAAACAAGAATCCTATTAAGTTGAGCAAAATAATGCCATAACTAAAGTACCCATAGCTTGTAAAAAACTGCAGCACTTCTTGTCCTGTTGCAAACCCCGAACCAATTACCCACGCAATAAAAGCACCGGTAAATTTAACTACAGCCTTTTTATTACACTTATTCTGTGTTTCCATATCGCTCTCGTCTATGATAGACGCCTTTCTATAAAATCCAAAAATGCATTCGCCTGTTTTTCCAAATAACGATGACTTGTTTTTAGTATCAGCTTGCCCCCGTCTTTGCTATGTGTCCGTAGAAATCATTGTATTTCTTAAAATAATCAATATCCAGAAGGATTAATGCAATCGGTCTTTGGTACCTTAAACACCGATTCCATTCCAAATTAATGGTCTCGTCGTATTTTCTTCTATTCCACAATTTTGTTAAAGGGTCTTTTAACGAAAGTTCCTGAAGTTGTCGGTTTACGTTCTCCAGTTCCAGTTTTTGCTGTTCTATTTTTTCATTTGTGCCTTGTTGCGATTCAAAAAGTGCAATTTGCGGGAGGTATTGCGGGGTCATTGTTTCTCTTGTCTTACCCACATTTCCGGCTGAAGCAATCAATTCACCATTTACCCAAAGATTATATGCTGTTAGCAATCTCGGAATCTTTAAAGCTAACCTTGTATTTTCCGATGCTAAGAACTGTAATCGGTATGTTGCATAACCATATCCTGAATGTGCTTCGTTTCCTATGTACTTATTCCATCTTCAGCTTACCATCCTAATTATCAATATATTCGATGCCTGGCACTCATTCCCCTTTGTTTTTTTACATTCAAATAAAAAAGCAGGGTACCTTGGTTTGAAAATACACCCGCCAATCTTAATATATTGCCTCGCGCATTACTATTTTCTTATTCACACGTACTTATAGTATTTTTTCAATTTCCTCGGCCGGCATCGGCTCATAATAGTAAAATCCCTGAACCTCATCACACATCCGTTGACTAAGGAAATTTAGTTGAGTATTCGTTTCGACCCCTTCCGCTACGACTTTCAGGTTCATACTTTTTGCCAAATTGATAATAACTTTCGCAATTGCCTGATCCTTTTCATCCCCCTCTATACCTTGAATGAATTGCATATCAATCTTAATCCTGTCTATAGGCAACATCTTTAACCGGCTTAATGAGGAATACTCCGTACCGAAGTCGTCAATTGATATCTTAATTCCAAGTGCTTTCAGGTTTTTTAAAATATTAACAATTATATCTATGTTATTGCTGGCTGCACTTTCAGTAATTTCTAACTCTAAATATTCCGCTGAGAGTCCTGTCTTTCTTAGAATACCTTCAACTTGTTGAATAAAGCCCGGATTAATCAGTTGATAAATTGATATATTAACGGCTATGCGCATTTCTTCATGACCTTTTTCCTGCCACAATTTATTTTGTCTGCAGGCAGTTTCCAAAACCCATTCACCGATAGGATTAATCAGCCTCGTCTGTTCAGCTATCGGTATAAATGTATCCGGACTTACCATTCCTTTTCCCGGGAGCGACCATCTAAGCAACGCTTCAAGACCTACTATTTTTTTTGTCTCAATGTTTATTTGCGGTTGATAGTATACCGTAAACTGTTCTCTTTCCAGTGCCCGATAAAGCTTATTAGTCAGTTCTAACCTTTCCAACCCCTCATCTTTCATTTCTTGGGAACACATTAAATAGCGGTTTTTTCCCATTTCTTTTGCCCTATACATAGCGGTATCGGCATTCTTAATAAGTGTGTCGGAATCCTCTCCATCCTGCGGATGCAAAGCAATACCTGCACTAATTGTAACAAAAAACTCCTGACCGTGTAAATCAAGGGGCTCATTAACTGCATGCATCAGGTCTGCCATTATTCTGGCAACATCTTTCGCATTGGAAAGCTGATTAAGTATAATGATAAATTCATCGCCGCCAAAACGTGCAACTGTGCCATTATTACCGATGCTGCGGGAAAGAACCTGAGCAACTTCAAAAAGAATCTTATCTCCAAGATCATGTCCCAAGGTATCATTGATTGTTTTAAAGGAATCAATGTCCATAAATACAACGCCTATCATTTTTTCTGTATTCTCAGCTTGTTTTATAACCTGTTCCAAGCGGTCCTTAAACATAATGCGGTTTGGAAGCTGAGTAAGCTGATCGTAATATGCAAGTAGTTCATTTCTGCTCTCCGCTTTAATTTTTTGCAGCATATCTGAAACCAGGTTAGCAACAATTTCAAGAAAACCAGTTGAGTCTATATTCCATTCGTTTAACGGTCTTGAGGAATTAAACCCTATGACTCCTATTGTCTCACCCTTTTCTCTTATTGGAAGATTAACCATCCCTCGAATGTTTCGTTTAACAAGCGCTTGTTTATATTGCCTTGCGAAAGGAGGCAGTACGTTCGTATCGGAAAGCTTCATTATCCGTTGTAAATCAAATTGTTTAAGCAATCTATGACGAACATCTAAACTTATACTTTCAAAGTCCTTCCATTGAGTCTGCGCCCCTTCTTCCAACCATTCACAAAAATATTCAAATTCCACCTTATCCCGGTTGAATAAAATAATATATGACCGTTCAGATCCGATAGATTTGCCGCACTTTCCCAAAAAATTATGAAGTATCTCATCTTTATTCCAGTCCGCGGCAGAGATAAAATCCTGTGATATTTCCGATAATATAGCCTGCTTTTTGTCATAAGATAAATTTTCATTTAGCTTTGTAACATAGACAGAATTGACATAAATAGAAAATAATAATGAAATGCCTATCAAAACCAGCCTTAAAATATAATCTGCGCTATTCACTTCCACTAAAACTTCAGGAGATATCGCCCAAACCAGCAGTTGAGTCATAAAAGCTGACGCTGCAATCGTAATCAGCAGAATTTGTCTACTATAGATAAGACTTATGATAATCATCAAAAATATAAACGCCCATATGGTAATACTGCCATATGGCACAAATCTCAATGTTATATAAGGAATACTGAAAGAATAAGCCATAGCAATTAGCATTTCTTTGAGTGAACCTTCAATTTTAAATTTGTTAACCATCAGTATAAACAATGCTATTGCAATCAAAAGTACACTGAATTCACTGATATTGGATATAACGACTTCCTTATAGATTATCTTTTGTAATACTATGTTCACAATGCTCCCAATGACAAAGGCAAAACCCATGATTTGATAAACATAGCTATATACGGCATCAATATTGAAAAACTCCTTTTTCTTGACTGTTTCAGTGCTCATGGATCCGTATCTTTTAACTATGTAAGCAATTGCTCCAAGGGGTATCAGCGCATAAACAGTTGCATGCCGGGGAAGCGAAATATCAAGAAGCCCGGATACAGTATCTGACAAAGTACCAAGTGTATAGGATATGATATAGCAGATTGCCAGTAGCATTGCTTGATCCTTTTGACTTTTATCCTTCGAGGTTTTTCCCGTTATCAGCAACACCATTAAGTTAATAACCGTAAAACCTATATAATATGCATAAAAAAGATAATCCCAAATATCATAATTAAGGACAGGAACCCACCCATGCATAGTATGAATTAAACCATCAGTATTATGACCTATGGATTGAAGAATTGTAAACTGATAAATCATCATAAGTCCCGGGAAATATAATAGTGGATAAATCCACCACTTTTTTAGAAGTTTTTCTTTACCGGTGAATAACAGAGTAAAGTGCAGTAACAACCCGGACATAGGTCCCCAACCGATTGGAGCAATGAAATATCCGATCATGCCAATCTCTGCATTAGCTGCTGCTACATTAATTGCCAAACCTAAAGACCAAACTAGAAGAGCAGCACAAATAATCATCAATATTTTATTGATTGCCGCTTTATGGATTCCTTTCGTAGCGTACAATCCACCTGCTAATGATAGGCCGGCACATGCTATCAGCAGTACCCCCCAGAATGTTGAATAAGCCATTGCAACCTCCATTTTGCCTTTAGGCTATTTTCATCATAAAATGCAACAAAAGATTCCATTCTCCTTTTGACATAAAAAAACTTTTTGTTACATATATATATAATATCGTAATTTTTTGCTATATGTTTATATTATTTTGCGTACAAATTTGTTTTTCCCATTAATTAAAGCAAAATAAAACCGAGCTCAAAAATGCAGTTTTTGAACCCGGTTTTGTTAACTTTTTAATATAAATGCTTAACTCTTAAATGATTGAGAGCTTAGTATGCTGATCAAATAGGTGAATTTTCGAAGTATCAAAATCAGCGAAAACTTCATCGCCGGTGTGTATATCCAATGAAGCATCCGTCTTACACACATATTCTGTGTCATCAATATTGAAGTACACATTCAGGTCGCTGCCTAAAAGCTCGGTCATGGCAACTTTAGTTCTTATTCCTGCGCCAGCCCTTTTAATTATTATGTTTTCAGGTCTGAATCCCACAATCAGTGTTTTTCCGGAATGAGCTTCCAGCTTCTTGACTCTTTCCTCATCCAATTTCAGTTCAATTTTGTTCCCTTTTATGTTTATGGAATAATTACGGTTATCTCCTGTTAATACTCCTTCGTTGAAATTCATCTGCGGTGATCCGATAAAACCTGCCACAAACTTATTTGCAGGCCGGTTATATATGGTCTTTGGATCAGCAACCTGCTGAATTACACCGTCATTCATAACGCAAATTCTGGATCCCATAGTCATTGCTTCTGTCTGGTCATGGGTAACATATACAAAAGTGGTTTGCAGATCATTATGAAGCTTAATCAACTCTGCGCGCATCTGAATACGCAGCTTTGCATCCAGGTTTGACAGGGGTTCATCCATCAGGAACACTTGAGGCTGTCTTACTATTGCACGGCCTAAAGCCACCCGCTGCCTTTGACCCCCCGATAACTGCTTTGGCTTGTGATCCAGCAGGTGGTCAATTCCAAGTATTTTTGCCGCTTTTGTAATTCGATCCTTAATCTCGTCCTTTGGAGTTTTATTTATTTTCAGACCAAAAGCCATGTTTTCATATACAGACATATGAGGATACAGTGCATAATTCTGAAAAACCATTGCAATATTCCGGTCTTTTGGTTCTACATTATTCATCACTTGTCCGCCTATCGACAGCTCTCCCTCCGAAATGTCTTCAAGACCTGCAATCATCCTCAATGTTGTTGTCTTACCGCATCCTGAAGGACCAACCAGTATCATAAACTCCTTGTCTTCAATATCCAGATCGATACTCTTTACAGCCTGAAATCCATTTGAATATACTTTGCTTAGTTTGCTTAAAGTTACATTTGCCATGGGTTTCCTCCTATCTGCTCTTATCTACTCTCTAAATAATCTTACAAAATATGAGTACACGCCTTGAAGATTGTCAAATACAATTGAACAATTGGAAAGGACTGCTGCATCACCTACTCCAAGCGCTGTCATTCCGGCTCTTTGAATACTCTCTATGCCGGCATATGCATCTTCAATACCGATACAGTCCTCAGGAGCGATGTTTAGAAGCTCAGCCGCCTTTAAGAATATGTCCGGAGCAGGCTTCCCTTTTTGTATAACTGCGGGATCTACAACTATGTCAAAATACTGCTTTATTTCCATAGCACGGAGCAAAAACTTCGAATTCTTGCTTGCCGATGCCAATGCAATCTTCAGACCGTTTTCCTTTAGAAGCTCTAACAATTCGCGGGCTCCTCCCGATAAATCTTCAGCTGTAAATCTTTTTATGCTTTCAATATAGTATATATTCTTTATCTCTGCAAGCACAAGCTTTTCGCTCTCAGTGAACCTTTTGTCCGCATTTACTGCCTTAAGTACGATATCCAGAGATGCCAGTCTTGATATGCCTCTTACGGCATCCTTTACCTCGAGAGGAAGGATGTAGCCCAATTCCTCAGCCAGTCGGTTCCAGGCCAGGAAATGCTGATGGCTGGTTTCTGTAAGCACCCCATCCATATCGAATATTACTGCTTTTATCACAATAATCACCTCTCTGCACAGGAAAGCTTCAGACTGTCCTTAAGCAAGTATTCAGTATCCCATAAGCTTATTGATAGTGGAGCACCTTTAATAAGCGTTATTTCAACTTCATCAGATACACTGACATGAATTTCGCGACCTCTGTATTTTACCTTAAAGGAGAACCGGCTCCATTCCTTAGGGCAACTGGGTCTGAACACAATTCCCTTCTCATGTACCCTGAGTCCTCCGAAGCCATTTATTACACTTAAGGCAGTTCCTGCTATATTCGCCATGTGCAGACCATCCTTCGTATTGCCATGAGTATCCTCAATATCCAAATTAACCGACTCTTCAAAATAGCGATAAGCTTTTTCTATATCACCGATCCTGGCTGCCATTATGCCGTGTACACAGGCAGAAAGCGAGGAATCATGGGTGGTAAGTGCCTCATAATAATTGTACGAATTAGTGAGCACCTCTTCTGTTACATATTCTTCAAGCAAAAGATGTGCGAGTACGGTATCCGCTTGTTTAAGCACCTGATGCCGGTATATTGTCAGAGGGTGATAATGCAGCAGTAAAGGATACCGGGAATTCTCGAAAGGCCATATAGGCTTTTGAAGAAAGGCATCATCCTGGGGATTCAGCTTCATGTTCTCGTCATAGGGAAGATACATCGCATCCGAAGCCTTTCTCATTTCACTGATTTCGCTTTCATAGAGTCCTATCTTTTCGCATATAGCCTTGTGCTTCTCCACTACCTTCTGATCCTCATGGGCGGATAACTTCCGATAAATGATTTCTGCCCAGTTCAGATGGTATTTTGCCATTGCATTTGTATAATAATTGTTATTGACTATGGCAGTGTATTCATCCGGTCCCGTAACGCTGTTTATCATGAAAGCACCTTTGCTGTAATTGCCTATTTCAAGCCATATGCGGGCGGTTTCATATAAAACCTCAACCCCCATTTCCAAGAGGAATTTATAGTCTTCATTAATCAGGAAATCCTGTATAAAAACATATGAAATATCCGCATTAATATGATACTGCGCCGTTCCTGCCGGAAAATACCCGGAGCATTCTATACCCGATATAGTCCTCCAAGGGTAGGCAGCTCCCCTTAAATGTCCCAATTCATGAGCCCGGTCCTTGGCATATGGCAGAATATGACACCTGTATTCCAGCAATCTCCTTGCCATCTCCGGTTGTGTAAGCTGCAGCAGAGGCAATATATAAATCTCAGTATCCCAGAAGTAATGCCCTTCATACCCTTCTCCGGACAATCCTTTTGCAGAGACGCTGGAAAATCCATCAGTACCTATGGACTGCACCAGGTGATACAGCATAAAGCGGATAGCTGCCTGATGTTTGCTGTTGCCTTCTATGATAATGTCCGAATGCATCCAGTATGAGTCCAACTGCTCAATCTGGCAGTCTACAAAGGTTTCAAAGCTTATACCTTTTACGGCATCTGCCAGCGACAATGCCGACGCAAGTGCATTGCTGTACCGAAGCTGATCGGTAAATGTACAAACCTTATCAAGTACCAATGAATTTTTGCCTTCGAAATAGGTAATTACCTTATTCCCCACTCTATTATGAGAT